>URTQ01000071.1 GCA_900550855.1 uncultured Eubacteriales bacterium | reverse complement strand
CCCAGCTGAGCTATACCCCCATAGGTCTTTCTTGTTTGCTCAAATATATTACATCATTTTTGCAATATAGACAAGCGTTTTTATATTTTTTGAAAAAGTTTGTGACTTTGCGCGGTTTGTCAAAGAAAAAGATTAGCAAGATAGCGTAAAGACAATTCGGGTTTTAACCGTAATATCTTTTCGCGCACAATCGCTGCGTTGGCAATAGACTTGACGTATCGGCGATTGCTTTCTTGCGACACCGTGTACATCAGAGAATCTGCTTTATAAAACGAAAACGCGGCGGAATTTCCGTCGCGTTTTGCATATCGATTTTATTTGCGGCGCGATTAGAAAATAGCAATCGTGCCGACGGTGTTGAGGACGAGAAGTACGATGTAGGTGACGTAACCCGCAAGCAAAATCGCGCCTTGCCAACGTTTGAATTTGCCCATAATCAATGCGGGGATAAGCGCAAATCCTGCGACCGCGAGGCAGAAGGGGAAGTCGATTGTGAGCGATTGCGCGTCTACGGGAAGGGGATTGCCCGTTTTGCCGAGAGTTATGAACGTGCAAAGGGGAAGAATGAGCGACAAGTCGATGATGTTTGCGCCGATGACGTTGCCGACGGACAAATCCGATTTCTTCTTGATGATTGCGGTGATTGCGGTGACGAGTTCGGGAAGGGAAGTGCCGACTGCCAAAATCGTAACGCCGATTATGCCTTCGGGTACGTTGAGCGCACGAGCGAATTCCGCGCCGTTGTCGCACATAAGTTGCGCGCCCACGAATATGGTTGCCGCGCCGAGAATGAAGACGAAAACGTTTTTGACGATATCCTTTTTTTCGATGACCATACCCGTCTTTTTAAGCATGATTTTTTGGCTTTCTTTCTTTTGGAAGTAGCCGAAAAGTATGCCTTCGCCTTTGGCTTGGTTTTCCTCTATGCTCTCAAAGCCTTTGTCGTTTATGAGCGAGTCTGCGTGTTTTTTTGCGCTGACGATGTTTTCGATGAGGAAAAGCACGAACATCGCAAGGATAATGATTGCGTTCCACCAGTTGAACGTTCCGTTTGAACTAAGCCCCCAGAGAAGAGCGATTGTTGCAATGAGGATTGCGACTTTGAGGACGTAGTCTTTGCGTTTGAAAAGCGGTGCGGTGAACACCAGCGAGATTGCCATAATGAGCGCGATGTTGCAGTTGACCGAGCCTACGGCGTTTCCGATTGCCATAGCCGCCTGACCTTGCGCCGCAGATATGCTCGAAACCAAAATTTCGGGGATAGTTGTTGCCACGCTGACGATAGTTGCGCCGATAATAAATGTGGGGATTCCCGAAACTTCCGCAATCCAACTTGCCGCGTCGACGAACCAGTCGCCGCCTTTGACGACAAAAAGGATGCCCAACGCAAGCAAGATTATATATCCTGCCATGCTGTGAGCTTCCATCATAGATAGTGTTGAAACAATCATAATTCTGCTCCCTTGCGCGCGATTCGCGCACCGCTACACAATAGCACTTTTTGACGTAAAAGTCAATATGGGTATAACAAAAGCGAGCATAACCGCAAATTGTGTAAATAAAAGTCGCAAAATTATTTGCATAGCCGCAAAATGCGAGCAAAAACGGATATAAAACGCGTAAAAACGAATATAAAACGCGTAAACGTGCAAAAACTTGCGAATATACGAACGAAAAACGACATAAGAAAACCGCTCTTAAAGAGCGGTTTTATATGGTAAATTCCTCGTTTGCAAGGATTATTCCTTGTCTGCCTTTTCGTCGAGAAGCGCGGTCGCTTTTTCAACTTGTTGCGCTTTGAGAAGGTCGCGGATTTCGCGAAGCAAATCTTCGCTGGTTTCGGGTTTTGCCGCTTCCGCCGCCGCAGCCGCTTCTGCGTCCGCTTTTGCTTGCGCTTCGTCGCGAGCCGCTTTGATTGCTCTGAGTTCCTTCTTGGTTGCGACTTTGCCTTTGATGGTCGCTTTTTCTTCGGGGGTGAGGGATTCGATAAATTTCGTATCGCGTTTAAGACCCGTAAATCCGCCGCGAACCAGATTGATAAGTTTGACGAGTGCGAACAACACGAGGGCGGTGATGAGGAAGTTGATTATCGCCATAATGAACGCGCCCCAGTCTATGTAGACGGACTTGGACAAATCCGCAACAAATTCTATACCTTGTTTTGCACATTCCGCCGCCGTAAGACCGTCTGCGTTCTTTGCGACGAGCATAGTGATAAGACCTTGCAAATCGCCCATCGGAATTGCGTTGATGAGAGGCTTGAAGATGTTGTTGACAAGAGCGGTTACGATTGCGGTGAATGCTGCACCTATAATCATACCAACTGCAAGATCGACAACGTTGCCTTTGGTTATGAATGCTTTGAATTCTTTAAGAAGTTTAAATTCGGGCTTCTTGAACTGCTTTTTCATAAAAGTTATCTCTCCTTCGTTGATGTAGTAAACAATATAATACTTTTCGTATTTTAAGTCAAGAAGATGGGCAATTTGACAAAATTTGAGGTATTTTTCGGCTATTTTCGCAAAATAATTGACTTAAATCCGCCTCTCGCATACAATAAAACTTGCTAGGGGTGCTGTAAAGCTGAGATGATACCCTCAAACTTGTGAGATAATCCTCGCGTAAGGAAGCAACGAAACGTAAGTTTTAAGATATTGCCTTTTCTTTTCAAGTTCCCCCAAATAGCAGGAGGACTTTTTTTTATGGATATCGAAACGTTGAGCGACAAGTTGCAATTCGTTGCGCTTTACCTTGCGGTTGCGTTGGTGGCGGCGTTTATAATCGTCGGTTTGCTCGTGTGGTTTTTCAAAAAGGAAAAATTTGCCGATTTCAAAAAGTATGCCGTAGGCATAACGACGGGATTCGCCGTAACTATGGTTGTCGTGTTTGCGTACGTCAAATTTCAATGCAACATCGACGATATGCAGGCAAAACTCTTTTACCCCATACTCGCAACGCTCATAACCGTGGTCGCGGGGGCAATCGCAATGCTCGTAAGTTCGCTTTTCAGCAATAGGGCGAAAAATTTTTTTTTTCCCCCCCCCGCCGTTTTGACGCTCGGTTGCTTTATCGCCACGATGGTGCTTATGTCGCAATACTACGGCGATATTGCGGACTATTATCCTAACGCAAACCTCGTCGGAATGATTGTGTCCGCGGTCGTGTTTATGGTGATTATGGTGGTGATGTGGTTCGTCGGCGACAAGCGCAAGATGAGCGACACTCGCTCTATCGTGTACGGCGCAATCTCGATCGCGCTCTCGTTTGCGTTGTCGTACGCAAAACTTTTCAAATTGCCGCAAGGCGGATCGGTTACGTTCGCAAGCCTTCTTCCGCTTATGATTTACTGCTGTATGTTCGGCACGAGAAGAGGACTTATCGTATGCACGATTTACGGCGTATTGCAAGCGTTGCAAGACCCGTTCATCATTCACCCGATGCAATTCTTGCTCGACTATCCTCTCGCTTTCGGTCTTATCGGCGTCAGCGGTATATTTATGGAAAAGGGCGTGTTCAAGGACAAAAAGGTCGTTGCGTTCTTGCTCGGCGGCGTGCTTGCCGTGGTGTTGAGATATGCTTGCCACGTTTGCTCGGGCGTATTTGCGTTTGCAGACTACGCAGACCTCGATAAGTACGACACGGCAATCGCGTACAGTATGGCGTACAACTCGTTTGCGTTTGTGGATATGCTCATCGCGCTCGTTGCAGGAAGCACGTTGTTTGCCTCGAAATCGTTTTCCGCTCTTATGCAAAAGTCGAGCGACGTGAACAAGGCGGCGGAAGTTAAAACCGAGCAACCGACCGATAATGAGGACGAAGACCTCGACGAGATAGACAAGCAAATAATTCAAAATCAAGAAAATAACAATAACAATCAATAATTAACGGGCGGGACACCCGCACCCGAATAATAAGTATTAATCGAATCAAAATCAAAAAGCACGGCGTCGCCGTGCTTTTTTGTTAGAAAGGTTTTGAAAAACGATGAATTTTTTGTTTTCGTTATATATACAATCCAAACGCTCGTTTTATTGGACTAAATCGAAAATTTTTTTTATTTTTTTGAAAAATTATCGTTTTATGTATCTGAACACGAACACGCCGCCTCGTTTGACGTTGATGTGAATCTTTCCGCCGAGGGATACGTTGCTCAGTCCGCGCGAGTCGCAAGAGGTGAGTATAAGTTCGTCAAGAGGGTATTCGAGGTTCTTCGAATCGCTCACGAGCGCGCTTTCGCCGTAGGGAAGTATGGATATGGTTTCGCCCTTTTGCGTGGGCATATCGAACTCACCCTCGACGTAGTAAATGTCCAAACCGTCTTCTTCGGCTTTTGCGCTCATACCGAGAGAGTGGGCAAGGCGCATAATCGCAAGGTTGCAAAGAACGTGGTCGACTCTGCCGCCCGTTATGCCGTAAAACACGAGCGAGTCGGCGTTGTAGACCTCTTTTGCGTAGTACACGGCAAGTTCGCCGTCGCTTGCGTTTTTGTGAGGATTATGCTCGACGAGGGGAATGTCGATACCTTCGGGTTTTTCGAGCGAATCGAAATCGCCGAGTATGACGTCGGGCGTCACCGTGCATACGTTGAAACCGCCGTCGCAACATACGACTTTGTCGCCTTTGATTTTGCGCTTTATTTCGCTTCCGCAATTAAGAACAATGGATACTTGCATAAAAACAGTGTAGCACTACGCAACGATTTTTGCAATTTTTGTCGCTGTATTTTTCAAAACTACTATTGAAAAAGTGCGTTTTATTGTATATAATGTGTTTAATAAAACCTTATTTTTGAGGGAAACGCATATGAAAGAGTTCAAACTCAAAAGTTTTGACAACACCGAGATTTATTGCAGACTTTGGGACGACGTGGAAAATCCCAAAGGCGTCATTCAACTCGTGCACGGTATGAGCGAGTACGCAGGTCGCTACGACGAGTTCGCGCGCTACCTCAACACGAGAGGTTACATAGTGTTCGGCGACGATCACCGCGCGCACGGACTCACCGAAACCGACCAAAATCGAGGCAAGCACCCCGGCAATATTTTCAAAAAGACTTTGCAGGACGAATTGTTCTTCCGCGAGTGGCTCAAATCTCAATATGACTTGCCCGTGTTCCTTATGGGACACAGTTACGGCAGTTTTCTCTCGCAAGCGTTTGCGCAAGAGGGCACGGACGTAAAGGCAATCGCGCTCATCGGTTCGGGACATATGAGAGATTTGTTCAATCTCGGCAAAATCGCGGTCGCGCCGATATTCCTCGTTGCGAGAAACTGGCGTCCGCGCATCGTCAACTGGGTGAGCGACAACTTCCAGAAATTCAAAGGCGACGAGGGCAAATTGCAGTGGGCAAACAGCGTTCGCGCAAGACGTGAGGACGTGCTTGCCGACCCGCTCGCGCACCAAAATATGTCCGTCGGCTTCGACTTCTATATGATGAAGGAAACTTCCAAACTGTACAGCAAAAAGGCGCAGGCAAAACTCAATCCCGCAACCGCGATAGGCATCTTTTCGGGCGACGCGGACTCGGTCGGACAAATGGGCAAGGGCGTCAAAAAACTCGACAAGATGTACAGACAAAACGGAATTAACACCGAATTGCACCTTTACCCTGGCGCAAGACACGAAGTGTTTTACGACTGGTGCGGCGAGCAAATGCAAAAAGACGTTGCGGACTTCTTTGACAAATTCATCATCTACGAGCAAACCAGCATAGACGATTTGTGCAAATAAAAATATATTGCAAAAGTCCTGCTTTTTGAGGCGGACTTTTGTTTTTTTGAGGAATAAAATGAAAGTTGCGATACCTTCGGGATTTAAGATAGGACACTACGACGACGACTTCACGGGCGTGAGCGTCATACTTGCGCCGGACGGCGCGATAGGCGGTGTGGATTGCAGAGGCGGCGCACCCGGCACGAGAGAAACGGACCTTTTGCACAACGAAAAAATGATGCAAAAAATAAACGCCGTCGTGCTGTCGGGCGGCTCGGCATACGGGCTTGCTTCAACCGTCGGCGTTATGGAATACCTCAAAGAGCAGGGCAAAGGCTATCGCACTATGGGCAAGATTATACCCATAGTCTGCGGCGCGGTTTTGTACGACCTCAATCAAAAGGAATATCACTATCCGACGGCAGAATACGGACTTAATGCGTGCAAAAACGCCGTAAAAACCCTCGATTTCGGCAATATCGGCGCAGGAAAGGGCGCAACCGTCGGCAAAATCAGAGGCTTGAAAAACGCTTGCAAAAGCGGCATAGGCGCGGCAACCGTCAAGGTGCTCGGCGTAACCGTGACGGCAATCGTCGCAGTCAACGCAATGGGCGACGTGGTTGACGAAACGGGCAAAATCATTGCGGGCGCAAAGGGGCGCAACGGCGAGTTCATCGACACCGAAAAGTGCCTTGCAAGCGGTGACGCAATGAAACTTTTGCTTGGCACGAACACCACGATAGGTTGTGTAATCACCGACGCAAAACTTTCAAAAGTCGAGGCAAACTCGATTGCGAGCATATCGCACAACGGACTTGCAAGGGCAATTCGCCCCGTGCATACGATGTACGACGGCGACACGATGTTTTGTATGGCAAGCGGCAAACGCCCCGTCGTGAATCTTGCCATAATTCAATCCGCCGCAGTCGAAGCGACCAGACAAGCCATTGTCAACGCCGTGCGAGAGAGCGCAAACTATGATATAATCTTCGACCAAGACGAACAACAACCATAATCGCGGGCGGGACACCCGCACCCGAAATAATAATCACCGTAAGACCAACTAATTTATGAACATCAGCATAATGCTCAAACCGGCGTCGTCAAATTGCAATTTGCGATGCAAATACTGTTTCTACAACTCGTTGTCAAGCCAACGCGAGATGTCTTCGCGCGGTCTTATGAGCGAGCAAACCTTACGCGCCACGCTCAAAAAAGCGTTTGATTTTGCAGGAAACGACAGAGTTATGCTGTCCTTTCAAGGCGGCGAACCGCTGCTTGCAGGCAAGGATTTTTTCAGAAAACTGCACGAGATTATACGTCAACTTAACGTCAATCGCGCGCCCGTCAGCATAGGTATTCAAACAAACGGAACGCTTATCGACGACGAGTGGTGTTCGATTTTCAAACGCGGCGGTTATCTCGTGGGATTGAGTCTTGACGGCGACGAACTTGCCGACTCTCTGCGCATTGACGCAAACGGCAATCAGACGTTTCCTCGCGTTCTCGAAAGCGCGAAACTTATGCAACGTTACGGCGTGGATTTCAACATTCTCACCGTGCTAACAAAGCAAGTTGCAAACAGAATCGTGCCGATATACAACTTTTTCAAAAAGCAAAAATTCAAGCATTTGCAGTTTATACCTATGTTGAAGCCGTTGCGCCTCGACGAGTCGGGCAAACCCTCTTGCGCAAAAACCTACGGCGAGCCGTTTCCGAGCGAGGACGAAAACTACGTTATGTCGGGCGAAGACTACTACGAGTTTTTGCAAAAGTGCTTCTCGCTCTATCTCAAAGACTGTATGAACGGCAAGTATACTTCCGTAAGACAATTCGACAATTTCGTGCGGCTTGCGCATTTCCAAAACTGCGAGCAATGCGGAATGGAAGGGCATTGTTGCCATCAGTTCGTCGTCGAAGGCGACGGCGAAGTGTATCCTTGCGACTTCTATTGCCTCGATTGCTACGATATGGGCAACATCAACGACACAGACTTCTTTGCGCTGTCCAAGCACCCCATAGCCGTCGAGTTTATAAAAGAAAGTATGGTTGTAGAGGAAAAGTGCAAGACGTGCAAATATTTTGCGATGTGCAAAAACGGTTGCAAACGCGAGCGTATCGACATCGACAAATGCGAAGCGTACAAAAAGTTTTTCGCTTACGCTTTGCCGTACTTGCAGCGCATAAGTTGAAAAATTCGGAAAATAGGGCATAGTTTTTGAGATAAAAACTATGAAAAAAACCGCAAAAAAACCGCAAAAAAACCGCAAAAAAACCGCAAAAAAACCGC
>URTQ01000070.1 GCA_900550855.1 uncultured Eubacteriales bacterium | reverse complement strand
CTCAAACTTGCGCAGAGGGGGAACGGCGGTGGGGGAAACACGTGAGGAATGGGGGAAGCTTAAATTAAAGTTATAGTTCTCGCTCGTAGAGCAAGAACGCAGCATAGATATAAACGGAAAACAGGATTCGATATGCCAAAGATAACCAAACTTAACGACATTGCAAAAAAACAAGGATTCAGACTCGGCGACGACGTGCTGCGTATCGGCGGCTACAAAATGGTCGACGAACTCGATTACCTTTTCTACGACAACGAAAAGAAATTTTCGGTGGATATTTTGCGCGACGGAAAAGAGCATACCATAAAAGTCCACAAAAAAGAAGGACAGTCGCTCGGACTCGAATTTGCAATCGATATGAAACCCGTCGTGTGCAAAAACAAGTGCATTTTCTGTTTCGTCGACCAACTTCCCAAAAATATGCGCCCGAGCCTATACGTCAAGGACGACGACTACCGTTACAGTTTTATGTGCGGTTCGTACGTCACTATGACCAACGTCACGGAAGAGGAAATCGAAAGAGTGATTCGTTTGAAACTTAGTCCGCTTTACATTTCCGTACACGCATGGGACGACGACATTAGAACGTATATCCTCAAAAATCCGAACACGAGAAAGTTGCCCGACCAAATGCGCAGACTCGGCGCAAACGGCATAAAAATGCACACTCAACTCGTTGTCGTTCCCGACGTGAACGACGGCAAAGTGCTTGAAGACAGCATACGAGGATTGCACTCTGTCGAGGGTGTGGAAACGGTTGCTGTCGTGCCAGTGGGTATGACTGGGCATAGAGAAACGCTTGCAAAACTCAAAGCCGTGGACGAGCAGAATGCGAGAGATACCATAAAACTCGTCGAGGGATTGAACGAGGAATACGGCGGCAATTTCTGTTGGTGCAGCGACGAGTATTACGTCAAGGCGAACATAGACGTTCCGAGCAGTTCCTACTACGGCGCGTTCGACCAAATCGAAAACGGCGTGGGACTTATTGCCGACTGGAAAGACAATTTCGAGTACAGCCTTTCGGAAGCGCCGACGATGAATCTCGGCAAAAAGATTGACCTCATAACCGGCGTATCCTTTGCGCCCATACTCAAAGAGTACGCAACCAAACTCGAAGCAAAACTCGGACTGAAAGCGGAAGTGCACGCAATCGTAAACAACTTTTTCGGCACGAGCGTGACGGTTGCGGGGCTTGTTACTGCGGGGGATATAATCGACCAAGTGGGCGGCGTGAAGTCGGACGCATTCGTGATTCCCGACAATATGCTTCGCGAATTTACCGACACTTTCCTCGACAACAAAACCGTCGAAGAGGTGGAAGCCGCGCTCGGCGCGCCGATTATCGTCATATCGCACAGCGGCAGCGACACGGCGCAAAAAATCATAGAACACTTTGAAAATCAATAACGAAAAACAATAAACGAGGTTTTGCGGCGCAAGTTTGCAAAATCGACTAAAACGGCGTTTAATACGTCGAAAATCACAGATAAAATACGGAAACGGTGAAATAATATGAAACCTTTGGTGGCTATCGTAGGAAGACCAAACGTCGGAAAATCGACGCTTTTCAACAGACTCGCAGGCAGTAGAATCGCTATCGTCGAAAACACGCCGGGCGTAACGCGCGACAGAATCTATGCCGATTGCGAGTGGTGCGGCAGAGCGTTTACGCTCATAGATACGGGCGGTCTCGAACTTAAAAGCGACGACGAAATGTGGGGACACATTCGCACGCAAGTGGAAATCGCCGTCGATACGGCAAACGCGATTTTGTACGTCGTCGACGGAAAAACGGGACTTACGACGGACGACAACCTCGTGTGTTCGTTTTTGAGAAAATCAAAACTTCCCGTGATTCTTGCGGTAAACAAAATCGATAACAACGATTTGAGCAACGTGTACGATTTTTACGCGCTCGGGTTCGGCGAGCCTCACGCGGTCAGCGCAGAGCAGGGCAAAGGACTCGGCGATTTGCTTGACGCAATCCTCGAAGTCATACCCGAGCATTTGGCGGACGAAGACCCCGAACGTATCAAAATCGCAATCGTAGGAAAGCCGAACGCGGGCAAGAGTTCAATCACCAACAGGCTGTTGGGATACGACAGATGTATCGTCAGCGACATCGCAGGCACGACGCGCGACGCAATCGACACCGAACTCGACGTGGGCGAGGACAAGTACCTCATCATCGATACGGCAGGTATGCGCAAGAAAAAAGTGGTCAACGAGGACCTTGAAAGATACTCGGTTATGAGAAGTTTGCTCGCAGTGCGTAGGGCGGATGTCGTGCTTGTCGTGTGCGACGCAACAGAAGGACTCACTGAGCAAGACGTCAAAATCGCAGGCTTCGTTCACGAGGAAGGCAAACCGTCCGTCATCGTTATGAACAAGTGGGATTTGGTGGACAAAAACACGCACACCATTTACGAGTTCGAAAAGAAACTCAAAGAGGATTTGAAGTATATGGATTATTTCAAATCCGTGTATATATCCGCGCTCAGCGGCAAGCGACTGGACAATCTGCTTCCGCTTTGCAAAGAGGTCGTGACAAATTCGAGGAAGCGTATTCCGACGGGACTTCTCAACGAGGTCGTTGGCGACGCTATCCGCATAAGCGAGCCGCCGTCCTATCTCGGCAAGAAACTCAAAATATTCTACGTCACGCAAGTGTCCGTAGCGCCGCCGACTTTCGTGCTTAAAGTCAACGACCCGACGATTATGCATTTCAGTTACAAACGCTATCTCGAAAACGCTCTGCGCAAGAGTTTCGATTTTTCGGGAACGCCTATCCGCTTGCTCGTGAGAGGCAACGGCGAAAGCGACAAATAAGGACGACAAAACGACGATTTTTCGTGCGTTTGATTAAAGAAAATTAACGTCGAAAAACTGCTCGAAAACGATTGCCGAATACGCGATTCGGTGATATATTCTTACGCGTGATAAAAAGGCGGCAAAGCGTGCTTCGTCAGCACCCTTTGAGCGCGCGCGACGTATAGTGTACAAGTGTAGAGGTGTATTATGGATTACAATTCATTGCCCGCGGACGAACTCGAAAAACTGCTCAAACAAGAGCAAAAAGCCTACAAAAAACTGCAAAAAGCCGACAGAAGCGTGGATATGACGAGAGGCAAGCCTTCAAAAGAGCAACTCGACATCGCTATGCCTATGCTCGAAAACGCCGCAAAATGCGACTTTTTTATGAGCGGTGTGGACGCGAGAAACTACGGCGAACCCGCAGGCGTAAAGCAGGCAAGAGAACTTTTCGGCGAACTTTTGGGCGTGAAAGCGGACGAAGTTATCGCTCTTGACGGCTCGTCGCTCGACATCATGTACAACGTGGTGCAGTTTGCAATGCAATTCGGCGTTTTGGGGTCTACGCCTTGGAACAAACTCGAAAAAGTCAAATTCATTTGCCCCGCACCGGGATATGACAGACATTTTGCCATTTGCGAGAACTTCGGCATAGATATGATAACCGTGCCTATGCTTTCGGACGGTCCGGATATGGACCTCGTCGAGCAACTCGTGCGCGACGACGAGAGCGTGAAGGGCATTTGGTGCGTGCCGAAATACTCGAATCCGACGGGCATCGTGTTCTCTGACAAAGTGGTCGAGCGTATGGCGAACCTCAAACCCAAAGCCAAAGATTTTCGCATTTTTTGGGATAACGCCTATTGCGTGCACTCGCTCTACGACACCGACGAGAAACTCAAAAACATCTTCGACGTGGCAAGAAAAGCAGGCACGCTCGATATGATATACTGCTTCGCTTCAACCGCAAAAATCACTTTTGCAGGCAGCGGCGTAGCGGTGTTTGCGTCCTCTCAAAACAACGTGCAGGATATGCTCAAACGCCTCTTTTTCAAGAGAATCAACCCCAACAAAGTCAATCAAGTTATGCACGTCGAATTCTTGAAAAACGTTGAGAACGTAAAGAAGATTATGGCGCAACACGCTGCGATTCTTCGTCCGAAGTTCGACCTTTTCAGAGTGAGAATGGAAGAAGCGTTTCCCGACGACCAAAGCGTAACGTGGTCAAAGCCGAGAGGGGGATATTTCATTTCCCTCGACGTACAGGGCGCGGCAAAACGCGTCGTGGAACTCGCAAACGAGGCAGGCGTAAAGTTTACGGCGGCAGGGTCGACGTTCCCGTACAGAATAGACGACAACGATTCTAACATTCGTATCGCGCCGAGCGTTCCGTCGCTCGAAGAAATGGATTTTGCAATCGACGTGCTGATAAGTTCGATAAAGATTGCGCTTATAGAAAAGAGTTTGAAAAATCGCATCTAAGGATGCGATTTTTAATTAAATAATTAATAATGAATAATTAATAATTGCGGAAGGCGTAGCCTTAATCCGAAAACTTGTTCGAAGCCTACTCGTAAACTGTGAGTTTATTTAAGTTCGCATAGGGCATATAACTTCCGCAGTAAAATATCAACGATATAACTTGCGCTTTGAACAAATATAATCGCGCTTACGGCGCAAAAGAGGTAATTATGAAAAGAATAGGCGTTGTCGGAATCGTGCTTAAAGGCGACAAGGCGATTGCAGTCGAAATGCAGAAAGTTTTGAGCGATTTTGCAGATATTATAATCGGTAGAATGGGCGTACCCAGAGAAGAAGCAAACGCAATCGCGTTGATTGTTGAAGGCACGCAAGAGCGAATATCCGCACTCACGGGCAAACTCGGAAGATTCGAAAGTCTAAGCGTCAAGTCCGCAATCACTTCCTTCGAGATAGACAAATAAAAAATACATTTTTTAGAGGTAATATATGAAAAAATCAAGCAAAATCATTGCGATTATCGCAGTTTTGGCACTTGTGTGCGTGGCGTGCGTTTCGCTTGTCTCGTGCAACGACAACGGTAACGACAATCCTACGCCTACGCCTCAAAGCGAATTGCGTTTCAGCGCGCCCGAAGGTACGCCTGCGCTTGCAATGCTTCGCCTCGTGACCGACAATAAGGAAATTGACGGATACAAAGTGAATTACAGCGTAGTCAAACCTGCAAACATCGCTTCCGAAATGGCTTCGGGCAATAGCGATTTGGTGATTATGCCCGTAAACGCAGGCGCAAATCTCATAAGACAAGGCGCGGCGTACAAACTCGTCAGCGTGGCTGTCGACGGAAGTCTTTATATGGTCGGCAAAACCGAAAACGGCGGCGTGCTTACCCTTGACGATATCAAGGGCAAAAAGATTGCCTGTATCGGAAAAGAGGGCGTTCCCGGACTCGTGTTCAGATACGTTATGAACAAAAACGACGTCGAACTCGTGAGCGAGGATGTTACGCCCAGCGAGAACCAAGTCAGCGTGCAATACGTTGTGGACGGTCCTGCGGCAAGAGTGTTGCTTGCAAACGGAAGCGTATCATTTGCGGTTGTGGGCGAGCCTGCCGCAACGGCGTTCAAAGGCGCGTTGAAACTCAATGCGGAAATGGATATGCAAGCCGAATACGCAAAGGCGAGCGGCGCAACGACGTATGCGCAAGCGGGACTTTTCGTCAAAACCGAACTTGCTCAAAACAAATCGTTCACGGACGCACTTTTTGCGGCGCTTGCGGCAAACAAGACGTGGATAAACGAAAATCCGAGCGAAGTTGCTGCTTTTGCGCAAGCAAATCTCTATGAAAGCGCGGCGTTTCCGCCTGCGAGCATCGCAAGATGCAAAGTGAACGCAACTCGCCTTGACAGTGCTCAAAAGAGCGAAATTATCACCTTCCTCGAAAGCGTAATGCCGAAGGATTCCAAGGGCAACGCGATCGACTGGCAAGCGTGCAAAGATTTGTTGTTCTGAAAGTGAAAAAGATAAACGTTGACAAAAAAACGGTGAAGCGGATAATCGAAAACGTCGCTTATCCGCTCGCCGCACTCGGCATAGTGCTTGCCGTATGGGCAATATGCGCAAAGGTCAAAGGCAATCCGCTGGTGTTGCCGATGCCCTCTAAGGTGCTTGCCCGTTTTTTCGCGCTCGGCGGCGAAAAGGGATTTTGGACTAGCGTCGGCTCGACGTTGTTGCGCACGCTGATTTGTTTTGCGATTTCTTTTGCGGCGGCAATGATTTTCGCCGTGCTCGGCGGACTTTTTAAGCCGCTTCACAAAGTTATTTCGCCGATAGTTTCGCTATTGCGCTCCGCGCCAACCGTCGCGGTGATTCTGATTTTTTACGCGTTTATGTCAAGCAACGCAATGTCCGTCGCGGTCGGATTTTTGATTGCCTTTCCCATTCTGTACTCGTCGATATACTCGGCAATCGTGGGTGTGGACAAGGAACTTTTGGAAATGGCAAAGGTGTACAAGGTCAAGCCCGTCGACGTTGCTTTCGGCATATACTTGCCCTCTATCGCGCCTTGTCTTTTCGACACGAGCAAGTCCACGTTGTCGCTCACGCTCAAAGTGGTAGTGGCGGCGGAAATTTTGGCGTGCGTATCGAAAAGTATCGGCGGAAAAATACAGACGGCAAACGCCACGTTCGAGATAGAATATTTGCTTGCGTGGACGCTTGTGGCAATCGTGTTCGGCTTTGCGCTGGAAGGCGCGGTCGCGCTCTTGAAAAAGGTTTGGGAAGTGGCGAGATGAAAGACATAATCATAAAGAATTTTTCCTGTTCGTACGAGCAAAAAACGATATTTCAAAACTTTGACGTCACTTTCGAGCAAGGCAAAATCAACGTTGTTCTGGGCGGAAGCGGCGTCGGGAAAACCACTCTTCTGAACGCTATGGCGTCGCTCAAATCGTATGAGGGAAGCATAGAAGGTTGCGAGGGCGGCGTAAGTTACATTTTCCAAAAAGACAGGTTAATTCCCTCGATTTCGGTGTATAAAAACCTTGATTTGATATTAAAGGCGGTTGTAAAGGACAAGCGCGAACGCAAAGAAATGATTGAATCCACCGCCGAAGCACTCGAAATATCCGACGTGCTTAAAAGTCTTCCGAGCGAGATAAGCGGCGGACAGGCGCAAAGGGCGAGTATGGCAAGAGCGTTTCTTTATCCGAGCGACGTGCTTTTGCTCGACGAGCCGTTCAAAGCGCTCGACACGTCGCTGAAAGCAAGGCTCATAAACAAGTTCGTCGCACTGCAACGGCAGTCGAAAAAGACGGTCGTTTTCGTCACCCATGCAATAGACGAGTGCTTGCTTTGCGCGGACGATTATTTCGTGTTTGCGGCAAACCCCGTGCAAGTGGTGCTTAAAGGCTCTATTCTGTCCGAAAAACAAGAGCGCAAACTCACCGACAAAAACCTCGAAGACACGAGAAATCAACTTCTCAAAGCCTTGTCCGAGTGTTGAAAAACGTCCGACTTTCGAAAGATTCGAAGTGTTGGAAATCGTCTGCCTTTTGAAAGAATCGAGCGACGGTTTATGCGGCGAATCAAGTGCGGCTTATACGGAAAAACGAGGCGGATTAAAGGTCAAGTATTAAAGCATCGTTAAAGAATCCGCAAAAAGAAAATAGGCTTTGCGAACGCTTGACTTTTTGACGAGCAACTTATATAATAAAGAAACTTTATATCATATTCGCGTAACTTACTGGCGCGTGTGGGTGTAAAAAAACGAGTTAGGAGAAACAAAATGAAAGAAGGAATCCATCCCAACTACCACGATGTAACCGTCGTGTGTGCGTGCGGAAACACATTCCAGACGGGTACAACCAAAAACGTCAACGAACTTCGTGTTGAAATTTGCTCAAAGTGCCATCCGTACTTCACGGGCAAACAAAAACTTGTTGACACCGGTGGACGCGTCGACAAATTCAAGAAGAGATACAATCTCGACTAACGCAAAGGGAAATGCAGGCACGACGTCAATGTGTGCCTGCATTACTTTTTGTGCGCTATTTGGCGAACAACTGCGTTAGATGTGTTTTTTTCGCAAGTCACGTACGCCTCAGTACGCTCGTTGCTCAAAAAATCACATCTTCCTTGTTCTTCATCCAAATATCGCACAAAAAGTTCCGTCACGCAAAAAAGCGTAAACCGCTTAAAAACTAAATAACCCCCTTCCTCACGTGTTTCCCC
>URTQ01000069.1 GCA_900550855.1 uncultured Eubacteriales bacterium | reverse complement strand
TTTCGATATTCTATCGGGGTATTTTCGCTTGCAATCGTCACGCTTTTGTTGCGTTTTGTAGCGTATAAATCGACGTCGAGCGTAAAAGTGAAATCGCTCTTTTTCATTTGTTTGCTCAAAATTTGTTTGCCGTTTGAATCGAGTGATTTCCACGACTCGTAACACTGTTTCGTTGCAAAGCCACCGCCTTTTTCACTCATACCGTCGTCCGAGCCGTGCCATACGACGACGGTGTATTGGTTGTTGTAACTTGCGCACCAAGCGTCGCCGTTTTTGCCGTCGTTACGCTCGGCAGTGCCGGTTTTTGCGCAAACCTCGAAATTTAACGCCGAAAGGGTGATTGCCGTGCCGTCCTTAACCGTGTCGGACAATGCGGAATTGATTTGGTCGCAAGTGGATTCTTTGAAAACTCTATTTTGCGATATATCGGACTGCGACAGTATTTTTCGGTCGCCTTTTACGACGTAGTTTACGAAACTTGCGTCTTGATATACGCCGCCGTTTGCAAACGTTGCGTATGCGTCCGCAATTTGCTTTATTCCAACGCCGTTCGAGATTGCGCCGAGCGATAGGGCGTAGTTTTTATCGTTTTCGGTTGTGTTTATGCCGAGTTTTGCAAGGTATTCGATGCTCGAATCCACGCCGATATAATCGAGAGTTTTGACGCTGACGCTGTTCATAGATTTCTTGATTGCTTGGCGTATGGTCGTATCGCCGTAATAAATTCCGCCGTAATTCGACGGCGAATAATCGCCGAAAGCGACTTTCTCGTCAACGATCGGTGTTGCGAGGTTTATTGCGTTTTTGTCGAGGGCGGGGGCGTAAACCGCAAGAGGTTTAAGCGACGAGCCTGCCTGTCTTTTGACGTCGTAGGCGAGATTAGACCAGTATGCCGAAACGGTGTGCGATTCGTTGTTCAAAACGATTATCGCGCCGTCGATTGCGTCGGTCGAATACAAACTTTTGTCGCTTCCGATTTTTGCGATTTGCTTTTGAATTTCCGAATCGACGTTGAGGTAAATTTTAAGTCCGCTGTTTGAGAGTTCATACTTTGACATATTGAGTTTGTCGCAGACTTCCGCTATTGCCGATTTTATATACAAATCGTAAATCCGCTTGTTTAGACTGCCGCTTTTTTGTTGATTCTTTGTCGATTCGAGAGGGGCGTTTATCGCATCGTTATAGGTGTTTTCGTCGATATAACCCTCTTTTTTCATAACCGACAAAACGATGTTGCGCCTCGATACGCAATCGTTTTCAGCAGCAAAAGGCGAGTATTTTTTAGGGTTCTTCACGATGCCTGCAAGCGTTGCGCATTCGGGAAGAGTTAAGTCCTGAATATTCTTGTCGAAATACAATCTTGCCGCTTGCTTCACGCCGTATGCGCCGTTGCCGAAGTATATCACCGAAAGGTACATCGCAAGTATCTCGTCTTTGGAATATTCTTTTTCGATATTCGTTGCGATTGCAATCTCTTTGAGTTTGCGGCTGACGGTTTTTTTGTGGGTCAAATGCGTGTTTTTGACGAGTTGCTGTGTGATTGTGGACGCGCCTTCTTTGAGTGCGCCCGATTTAATATTGTTTACTAGCGCGCCAGCCATACGCACGGGGTCGTAGCCTTTATGCGAATAAAAACGCTTGTCTTCAAGCGCGACGAAAGCGTTTTTGAGATTGTCGGGAATATCCTCGATTGCAATGTAGTTTTCTTCGGTGTAGGGCAATTCGTTGCCGCTTGAATCGAAAAATACGGGCGTTGCGCTTGCAGTCGGAAGTAAATCCTTGTTCGGTTTTTGTGTATTTGCCCAAATTGCAAATCCGCCTATCGCCGCCGACGCTACGACGACGGGCAGTAGGAACACGACGGATAACGCAATGGCAATCTTTCGTTTTTTGCGCTTTTTGACTTGGGGATCGACTATTTTTGTTTTTTCGGATTTTTTCATTGAATTTATTATTGTTTTATCCGCCGAAATTATGTATAATAGTTTTTTGATAAATATAATGCGCATAATGCGCGCGTGTGAGCGAGCGTAAATCGATCGCAAAGCGAAACGAACGAAAATATCTTGCAAACGCAAAAAGCATAAAGGACGCAAATGACGAAATTCTACAAAATCAACACATACGGCTGTCAAATGAACGTTCACGAAAGCGAAAAAATCGCCGGTATTCTCGAAAAAATGGGCTATGTCGATTGCCCCGAAGACGAGAATCCCGACGTTATCGTTTTCAACACCTGTTGTATTCGCGACACCGCAGAACGCCGCGCTCTCGGCAATATAGGCGTGACGAAAGCGGAAAAGAAACGCAATCCGAATCTCATTCTTGCGGTCGTGGGCTGTATGCCGCAACAAGACGGCGTGAAAGAGAACATCAAGGAAAGATTTCCGTACGTCGATATAGTTTTGGGCACTCGCAACATTTCCGCACTTAAAGACGAGATTGAAAAGGTCATAGAGGGCAGAGCCAAAATAAAAAAGCGCAGCGACAAAAAATACCGCTGTTTCGACGTAAATCAGCCGTCCGATTATCTCGACATCGACGAAAATACGCCGCAAACCCGCACAAGTTATCCGAACGCGTGGGTGAATATCATATACGGCTGCAACAACTTCTGCACATATTGCATTGTGCCGTACGTCAGAGGCAGAGAGGTTTCGCGCGATATGCAAAACGTTCTCGACGAAGTGAAAAAGTGCGTCGAAAACGGATATAAAGAGATAACGCTTCTCGGTCAGAACGTCAACTCGTACGGCAACGACGTAGCCGACGAAAAGGTGAATTTTGCAAATTTGTTGCGTGAAATAGACAAAATCGACGGCGATTTCCGCGTTCGTTTTATGACTTCGCACCCAAAGGACCTCAACGACGATATTATCGACGCTATGGCGACTTCGAAGCACGTTTGCCACAATCTGCATCTTCCCATTCAAGCCGGCTCGGACAAGGTGCTTGCAAATATGAACAGACGCTACGACAGCGCGCATTATCTTCAAATCATCGACAAATTGCGCGAGCGTATGCCCGATATAGGAATAACGACGGATATTATGGTCGGATTCCCGACCGAAACGGAAGAGGACTTCCAAGACACTCTCGAAATCGTGAAAAAAGTGCGCTATTCAAACGCGTTCACCTTCATTTATTCGCCGAGAAAAGGCACGCCTGCCGCTAAAATGGAACAGATACCGTACGCGGTCAAGCAAGAGCGAATCGCGCGCCTTATCAAACTTCAAAACTCGATAACCAAAGAGATTTCAAAGACCTACATCGGCGGCGTGTACAGAGTGCTTTGCGAAGACGTCGCGCCCAAACTCGACGGTATGGTTTGCGGCAGAGAAGACGGCGGCAGACTCGTCACTTTCGAGGGCAGTAAAGACGATATAGGCAAATTTTTCGACGTCAGAATAACCGAATCCAAATCGGCGTCCCTTTTCGGACATAAGGAGGAAAAATGAATATCGACAGAGATAAACTCTCACCGATGATGAAACGATATTTTCAAATCAAGGACAATTATCCGGATTGCCTGCTTTTCTTCCGCTTGGGCGACTTTTACGAGATGTTTTTCGACGACGCCGTGACCGCGTCGAGAGTGCTGGATTTGACCTTGACTGGCAGAGATTGCGGACTCGACGAACGCGCGCCTATGTGCGGCGTGCCGTATCACGCGGTGGATAACTATATAAGAAGACTCATCGAAAACGGCTATCGCGTCGCTATATGCGAGCAGTTGAGCGACCCCGCAATGTCAAAAGGACTCGTCGATCGCGACGTCGTACGAGTGGTGTCGAGCGGCACGGTTATGGAAGAAGATATTCTCGACGAGAAAACTTCCAACTATCTTTGCTCGATTTTCACAAATTCCTCGACGTTCGGCATAGCTTGGACGGATATTTCGACGGGCGAATTTAACGTGTACGAATACTCGGCAGACGACTATTTAGAGCGACTTTCAAACATTTTGGGAAGTATTGCGCCGAGCGAGATTATCTGCAACGAGGACTTCGTGTCCAAATACCAAAACGTCAAGTATTTCGTTTCCAACGAAAAGCGCGCGCATTGCTATCACGATTTTGCGTACAACGTTTCGACGGCTACGAGAAAAATATTGTCCGCTTTCAAAGTCGGCTCGCTCGACGTGTTCGAATTGACGGACAAAAACGCCGCGGTATGCGCCGCAGGCGGACTTTTGGAATACCTTGCGCAAACGCAAAAGAGAAGTCTTGGACAACTTACGAAAATCTCGTACTTGCGCGATAAATCCTTTATGATGCTCGACAACGCGACGAGGCGCAATCTCGAACTTACTCAGCGCGCACGCGACGGCAAAAGACAAGGTTCGCTTCTTTGGGTACTCGACAAAACGTCCACCGCAATGGGCGCAAGAACGCTCAAACGCTGGATAGAACAACCCCTTCAAGACGCCGATGCCATCAACAAACGCCTCGACGCACTCGAAGATTTGATGAGTTCAAAAGCGTTGCGAGAAAGACTGGGCGAATCCTTTTATTCCGTTCGCGACCTCGAAAGACTCAACGGTCGTCTTGCCTACGGCAACGCATCGCCCAAAGATTTACTTTCGATTAGCGATACACTCGAAGCGATTCCGCAAATCAAACAACTTCTTTCGGGCGCGACAAGCACGCTCGTAAAGGGCATAAATCGCTCGCTTTACTCGCTCGAAACCGTATGCGCCACGCTTCAAAGCGCGTTGGATCGCGACGGCGTGAGCAGTTACAAAAACGGCGGCTACGTCAAAAAAGGCTACGACGAAACCCTCGATCAACTGCGCGACATCAAAACATCCGCAAAGGAATGGCTTGCAAAACTCGAAGCGCAAGAGAGGGAAGAAACGGGCATCCGCACGCTCAAAGTAGGATATAACAAGATCTTCGGCTACTATATCGAGGTGTCGAAATCGTTTGCGGACAAAGTGCCGTATCGCTATCAGAGAAAACAAACCCTCGTAAACGGCGAAAGATACATAACCGACGAACTTAAACAACTCGAAGAAAAAATTCTTTCCGCCGAATCCAACGCAACCGCACTCGAAGACAAGATTTTCTGCGAACTCAAAAATATGTGCTTCGAGAATCTTGCAAAACTTCAATCCAACGCGCAAGCGCTCAGCACGCTCGACTGCCTCGTATCGCTCGCAAACGTATCGGTTGCAAACAAGTACGTCAAACCCGAAATTAACAAAAAAATCAAGTGTATCGACATCGAAGAGGGCAGACATCCCGTCGTCGAAACGTTGCTCGACAGAGGCTCGTACGTTCCCAACGACACGCTACTCGACGACGCGGACAACAGAACGATGATTATCACCGGTCCGAATATGGCGGGCAAATCGACGTATATGCGACAAGTCGCTATCATCACGCTTATGGCGCATATCGGTTGCTTCGTGCCTGCAAAATCCGCAAAAATCGCCTTGACGGACAGAATTTTCACAAGAATCGGCGCGAGCGACGATTTGAGCGGCGGTCAAAGTACGTTTATGGTCGAGATGATAGAAGTGGCAACCATTTTGAACTACGCCACGTCTTCGAGCCTTCTCGTTCTCGACGAAATCGGTAGGGGAACGTCAACGTTCGACGGATTGTCGATTGCGTGGGCGGTGCTCGAATACATCACCAAAAACGTAAAAGCCAAAACGCTATTTGCAACGCACTTCCACGAGTTGACCGAACTCGAAGATTTAGAGGGCGTAAAGAACTATCGCGTGCTCGTGAGCAGGGCAAACGACACGATAGTGTTCCTGCACAAAATCGTAAGCGGCGGCGCGTCGCAAAGTTTCGGTATAGAAGTTGCCTCGCTCGCAGGCGTTACTAAATCGGTTATCGACCACGCAAAGAGCATAATGCACTCGCTCGAAGAAGACTCGAAAAACAGAGATACCAACGAAATGCTTTTGAGTTCGGCAAAAAAGAACGTAACGGCGCAGGTGAGTTTGTTCGATACGCAATCAAGCAAAATCGAACAACAAATCAAAGATCTTGACGTCGACAATCTCACGCCGCTTCAAGCATTGACCGTACTTTGTGACCTAAAAAAGCAACTGGAAGACTAAAACTTTTACAAAAAACCGCAAAAATTAGAATTGTTAGGTAACATATGAGCAAAATTAACGTACTTGAACCAAACGTATTCAATATGATATCGGCAGGCGAGGTGGTCGAAAGACCGTCGTCGGTCGTGAAAGAACTCGTTGAAAACTCGATAGACGCAGGCGCGAGTGAAGTTTCCGTTTACGTCGAAGACGGCGGAATCCGCAAAATTCAAGTCAGCGACAACGGAATCGGCATCGAGAAAGATGATATGCGCAAAGCGTTCTTACCGCACGCAACGAGCAAACTCAAAAATATCGTCGATCTCGACAGCCTTTCAACTCTCGGTTTCAGAGGCGAAGCGCTTGCAAGCATATCGTCCGTCAGCGAAGTCACGCTTTCGTCAAAGAGCAAAAATCAAGATATCGCTTCCAAAATTATGCTTTCCGGCGGAAAAGTCACGTTCGAAGGCGACGATTCGAGGGCAGAGGGAACTGTTATCAGCGTCGAAAACTTGTTTTTCAATACCCCTGCGCGCCTTAAATTTCTCAAAAAAGGCGTAAGCGAACTCAATTACATAAAAGATGTCGTTAGAATGTTGATTTTGGCAAATCCGTCCGTCAGAATCGAACTTTCAAACGAGGAAGGAACGTTGCTTCGCAACGAAGGCGGCTCGCTTTCCGACGCGATTTTCTCGGTTTACGGCGCAAAAACCGCCGACAATCTTCTTGAACTTTGTGACAATTACGGCGGCTCGATAAGGGTTTCGGGCTTCACGTCCAAAGTCGATTATACAAAGGCAAACAGAACGTATCAAACGATTATCGTGAATGGCAGAGCGGTCGAGGATCAAACAATACAAACCGCCGTCGAAAAAGCGTATTCCGAGTTTTTGATGAAACGCACTTATCCGATGTTTATTTTGGACGTTTTGATGCCTTTCGACGACGTCGACGTCAACGTTCACCCGTCGAAAACCGAAGTCAGATTCAGAGATAAACACGCCGTTTTCAGCGCGGTTTATCACGCCGTTCAAAACACTATAAACAACAGTTTGCAAAACGTTGCCTTCGGATTCAACGTCGAACAAAATTCGACCGAAAATGAGCAAAACGCCTCTAAACAGGGTGATTTTTCAATCGATTTTGACGCCGAATCGGTGCGCAAGCCGCAAGTGAATTACACGCAAACGAGCATCGACACGTCAAAACTTTTCAGCGGAAAAACCACGCCGAAAAATTATTTCGGATTCGATATTCCGAGCAAAAATCACGATTCCGTGCTAAACGATTCACACATATCTTTCGTAAATGATTTTACGCATAGTTCAAATCGTTTCGACGACGTAGAGTCCGTTGCTTGCGACGATAACGGCGTTTCTGCAACCGAAAACAATGCAAATATCGATAACGCGGAAAGCGATTATGCAGTATTCGACGGAAAAATCGTCGGACAGATTTTCGACACCTACATCATTTGCGAACGCGGCGATCTCGTATATCTTATCGACCAACACGCTGCGCACGAAAGAATTTTGTATGACAGAATCGTTGAGAAATTCAACGTCGAACACACACAGCCGTTGCTGATTCCTTTCAAATTGACGATGACGGGCGAGGAAAGCGAGTATTTTGAAAGAATCTTGCCGAATTTGCAAAATCTCGGTTTCGAGATAGGCAAAAGCGGAAGTGCGTACACGATAAACGCCGTACCCGAACCCGTTGCGCAAGTCAATTTTTCGAAGTTTTTCTCGGATTTGTTCGCGAATATGCAAAGCGAAAGCGAATTGACGCTTCAAAATCTCTTGAAAGACAAACTCTGTCAACAAGCGTGCAAAGCCGCAATAAAAGGCGGTCAGTCGCTGTCGAGAGCGCAAATCGAGCGCGTCATCAAAAACTACGTCGACGAAAACGGCAATCTTCCGACAAAATGTCCGCACGGTCGTCCCGCAGTCGTAGCAGTCAGCGCAAAGGACATCGAAAAATTGTTTAAGCGCATAGTTTGACAAAATCGAACCTAATCAAACCCTCTATATA
>URTQ01000068.1 GCA_900550855.1 uncultured Eubacteriales bacterium | reverse complement strand
TGACGTCGTAGCGGCGGTCGTCGTTGGCGGGAAAACCGAACTTATCGGGCGAATATTATGCTCGATTAAGAACGGCGCAACCCGTTTATGTTTTTCGAGAATCGCACATCCCATACCGTCAAACAGCATAACGACGACGTTTTTGTAGCCTTTTGCAAGCAACTTGTCAAAGTCTTCGAGCGTGCCGTGCGTATACGGCGCGCCGAAACGTTTCAGCACCGAACAAGCCAAAGACACGAGAGAATCGTCGTAGTTGACGGGAATAGATTTATACATACTTCGCCTCTCAAATATTATAGTTATATTTTAGCATAAATCGCGCCTTATCGCAAGACAAAAAAATGCGCGATTTTGCGGTATCTAACCGCATAAAATCGCGCATAAGTTGCAAATATCTAATGCTTTGCTTTATTTGTTATTTGATTGTGTGGATTGCAACGTCGTACGCTTCGCGCGTGGCGTCCGCAATTCTTCCCACCTTCTTCGCGTCGCCGATGACGTAGAGATTCTTCACCTTGCCTTCGAGTTCTTTTGCAAGCGAATTGACCGAGCGTGCGCCGAGCGAAAGCACGACCGCGTCCGCGTCGACGTGATAAGGCTTGCCTTGACTTATCGGCTTGCGATTCTTGTCGAGTTTGACAGGCTCAATCACTATGCCCTTTTCGTCAATAGAGTTGAGTTTGTGCGAAAGGATATATTGCGTTCCCTTAGCGTCAAGTTTCGGCACGATGTCGTCGAGGTGTTGAAACCACGTTCCCGGTGCGAGAGTGTCCGCCATTTCGACGATTGTGACCTTGTTTCCGCCTTCAACGAGCAATTCCGCCGTTTCGAGACCCGTCATACCCGAACCGATAAGAGCGACTTTCTCGTTTTCGAGTTTGATTTCGCCGCTCAAAATTTGCGTCGTCGTGTAGACGTTTTCAAGGTTCACGCCCTCGATAGAGCGAGGTTTGACCGCGCAAGCACCCGTTGCGACGACAACCGCATACGGATTGTAACTTGCGATAACTTCGGGCGTCGCTTCGGTGTTAAGATGGATTTCCGCGCCGAATTTTTCCGCGTTTGTGCGCATATCTTCAAACGACCAACCGAGTTTTTCTTTCTTTGGCGGTTTGTTTGCAAGTTGAATTTGTCCGCCGATTTGATTGTCTTTTTCAAGCACGATTGCTTTGAATCCTCTGCGACCGAGCATTTCCGCACAAGTAAGACCCGCAACGCCCGCGCCGACTACAACGACCACTCTGCCGTTTCCGTCGTTGGGAAGATTGTCAAATTCCTTTTCTCTGCCGACCGTCGGATTGACCGCGCAATAGCCGTGGTCGCCGTGATAGGCGTTGTCTTGCATACTTTGTATGCAGTACAGACAGCAAAGACAGCGTTTGATTTCTTTTTCGCGACCGCTTTGCGCTTTTTCCGCCCAGTGCGGATCGGCGATGTGAGGTCTGCCGAGAGATACGAAGTCCTGATCGCCTTCTTCGAGTTGCTTTTCGGCTTGTTCGGGCGTACGAATGAGGTTTGCGGCGATAACGGGGATATTAACCTCTTTTTTGACTGCCGCAGCAAGATATTTACGCCAGCCGCACTCGAAACTCGTAGGTTCGAGCCAGTAGTTGAACGTGTCGTACGCCGCGCTCGAAACGTCGATTGCGTCAACGCCCATATCGGCGATAGCCTTTGCATATTTCAAGCCCGTTTCGAAGTTGTAGCCTTTTTCGGGTTTGCCGATTTTGGAATAGAACTCGTCGAGAGTAAGGCGCACGATGATGGGATAATCGCCGCATTCTTTGCGGATTCCTTCCACGATTTCGCGCAAGAATCGAAGCCTGTTTTCAAAACTTCCGCCGTATTCGTCGGTTCTGTGGTTGGTGTTCGGCGAAAGGAATTGTTGGATAAGATAACCGTGCGTGCCGTGAAGTTCCACGCCGTCGATACCTGCTTTTTGGCAACGTACCGCGCCGTCTATGAATTGACGGATAACTTTTTTTACTTCCCTATGGCTCAAAGCGCGCACTCTGCCGCCCGCAAAATAACTCGGTTCGCACTTGGACGCGGACACCGACGACAACGCAAGATTATGCTTTGACATAAACGGCGCGATTTTCGGCGCGATGTTGAACAGCGTTTTGGGGAAACTCTTGAACATTCTCGTCATTGCGATACACACGGGAACAGTGCCGATTGCAAGACCGACGTTCTGACGTCCGGGGTGATGCAACTGCACGAAAAGTTTTGCGCCGTGTTTGTGTATACGCTCTGCAAATTCGTGAAGACCTGCGATTTGATAGTCGTGACTTGCGCCGAGTTGCGCGAACGCCGCCGAACCGTGTACGTCGTTGATACGCGTGATTTCGGTTATGATAAGACCCGTACCACCCTTTGCGCGTTCCTCGTAGTAGTCCATAAGTTGCTCTGTGGCGCAACCGTCGAACTGACCGAACCCCATAAGCATAGGCGACATAACGATACGGTTTTTAATTTCGCAATTACCTATTTTCATAGGTGAAAACAGCATTTTATATTCCATAATTCCCTCTAATTCTAACGCGTGCGCGTTAAACGTTTATTTTCTAAATAATTGTAGCATAAAACTGGATTATTTGCAAGAAATAAATTTACAAGTTAATCATTGCGAAAACGGCGTTGCGGTGGAAGCAACGCCGTTTGAGCAATTTGCGCGGTTAGTAGCGCAGAAATCTCAATCGATATTCATTTGAGATTTGTATGCCTTCACCGTGTTTGCCAAAAGCATCGTAACCGTCATAGGTCCGACGCCGCCCGGGACGGGCGTTATATACGAGCATTTAGGCGCAACTTCGTCGAAATCGACGTCGCCGCAAAGTTTGCCGTTTTCATCTCTGTCCATACCGATGTCAATCACAACCGCGCCTTCCTTGACCATATCGCCTTTGAGGAATTTCGCTTTGCCTATCGCAACGCACACTATATCTGCTTGCGACGTGATATTTTTGAGGTTCTGCGTGCGCGAATGGCATATCGTCACCGTACAGTTTCTGTCAAGCAACAGTTGCGCAAGCGGCTTTCCGACAAGGTTCGAACGCCCGATAACGACCGCGTTTTTGCCTTCGAGTTGAACGTCGTAATAATCGAGAAGTTTCATAACCCCGTACGGCGTGCAAGCGACGAGGCTGTCGCGCCCCGTCCAAAGCCTGCCCTTTTGAACGTAGTGGCAACCGTCGACGTCTTTGTCGGGGTCGATGAGGTCAAGAAGTGAATTTTCGTCGAGATGCTTTGGAAGCGGAAGTTGCAAAATCATACCCGATACGTCGGGATTTTCGTTGAGATAACTTATCGTGCCTGCAACCTCGTCGAAAGTACTTTCGGCAGGAAGTTTGCAAAGAAACGACTTTATGCCCACTTCGTCGCACGCCTTGATTTTGTTGCGAACGTACACTTGCGACGCGGGGTCGTCGCCAACAAGAATAACCGCAAGCCCGATTCCGCAAGGACAATCGAGTTTTTTGAGATTTTCAACGTCGTTTTTGATTTGTTCTCTCGTGACTTTGGCAACGAGTTTGCCGTCAATAATTTGCATAGTTCACCTCTATGCCGCTATTATACCATTCAACTCGCTTCGTTGTCAAAACATCTTGTGAAAGCGAATATAAGCAAAAGCGGCGTTTTGCGTTTTACCTATTCAATGACAAAAGCGGCGTTTTTGCACATTTGCGGTATAAAACCGCATATTCGGCGCATAAACCTCGTTTTGCGGGCTTCTAAACACGTTTTTCACATGGAATTTTGCAAAGAATATTGACATAGTTTGTATCAAATAATATAATTAGTCCACAAAATTTACGACGGAGAAAGTTATGGATAGTTGGGCAGTTGTCGATTGGAATAAGGACGTTTGGCATTTTATCGTCAGAATGCTCGTTTCGATCGTATGCGGATTCGTGATAGGTCTCGAACGCAAATCCCGAAGCAAAGAGGCAGGTATTCGCACGCACGCGATTGTGTGCTTGGCGTCTTGCTTGTTTATGATTTTGTCAAAATACCTCACCGCCCCCTTGTTTAGCGACATAGCAGGCAACGTTTTCGACGGCGACGCAACGAGAATCGCAGCGCAAGTCGTCACCGGCATCGGATTTTTGGGCGCAGGTATCATTATGTACCGCAGAGACGTTTTGCACGGTCTTACGACGGCGGCAGGCGTTTGGGCAACCGCGGCAATCGGTATGGCAATCGGTGGCGGTTTTATCGTCACGGGCGTGAGCGCAACCGCGATTATCCTTCTTTTGCAACTCATCTTCCACTTGCCCATCAAAGCGTTTACGACAAGACATATCGCGCTCATAAAAATGCAAATTTGGGTTGAACACGACGAGGTTCTCAATCAGATTCTCGAAAAACTCGGCACAAAAAAAGTGAATTCCTACAAAGTCAAGCAAGTCGGCGAAAGCCTCATCGCAACCGTCGAAGTGGCAACCACGGACGAACTCGACCCGATGAAATTCAACTCTTTGATAAGAGAGTTCCCCACTCACCTTCTTTCAATCGAACGCGCCGACGAGTAAGCGCAAATATCGCAATAATACAAAAACGGCAGTTTTTCAACTGCCGTTTTTTCGTGCGTTTTTATGCGTTATATTGATGTTTTTGTATAGGCTTTATACACTATATATATGCTTTTTGGGTTGCGTTGCTTCGAACAACGTTTCTGCGTAATACCGTTTTCGGTGCGAAAACAAATCTTGCAAATCGCGTTTTTAATTCACTTTGTTTATGGGTGCGTTTTGCAAGAATGCGCGCACGTTTTCTTCCGTAGCGTGCAAAAGTCGCACTCTCGCTTCGAGGCTCGCCCACGCCATATGCGGCGTTATTATGCAGTTTTTGGCGTGAATCAAAGGATTGTCCGCTTTGGGCGGCTCGTTCGTCAAAACGTCAAGTGCCGCACCCGCGATTTTGCCACTGTTTAGTGCGTTTGCAAGCGCGCTTTCATCGATAAGTCCGCCCCTTGCCGTGTTGATAAGATACGCGGTTGGTTTGAAAAGCGCAAGGCTCTTTTCGTTTATCATAAGTTTGGATTGCTCGTTGAGCGGACAATGCAAAGTGACGAAATCGGCGTTTTTGAACACTTCCTCTTTGGATACGCAACCCTCAACGGGCGTGCGAGTGCTGATAAGCACGTTCATTCCGAACGCCTTGCCGATTTGCGCGACCTTTTTGCCTATACTTCCGTAGCCGATTATGCCGAGCGTTTTGCCGTACAGTTCGTGAAGCGTGTCGAGCGTGTACGCAAAATCCTTGCAATTCTGCCAATCCCCTCTTGCAACCGACTGCGTATGCAACGAGAGTTTGCACGCAAATTCGAGAATAAACGCAAACGTGAGTTGCGCAACGGAATTCGTGCTGTAATACGGCACGTTGCACACGGTGATTCCGAGTGTCTTTGCCGCCGCTACGTCGACTATGTTATACCCCGTTGCCATAATGGTGATAAGTTTGAGATTTTTGCACTCGGCAAGCGTATCTTTGTCCATCACGATTTTGTTGATAACCAAAATTTCGGCGTCTTTTGCGCGCGGCAAAACGTCCTCTTTGCTCGTCGTGTCGTAATACGTCACGTCGCCGAACTGATTGAGGAAATCGAAATCGAGTTCCTTTCCTTTTGCGGTTGCCCCGTCAAGAATGACAATTTTCATAATTAATTACACAATGAATAAGTGTTTGTTTATCCGCTTGCGTGCGTAGCACGCGTTCACCAAGCAAGCACTCGCACGGAATTGCGGTTTGAGTTTTTACCCGTCTTATTTTGAGAGTAAAGAGGGCTTGCGCGGTTAGCGATTGCGAGAACAAGTGCGGTGCTTTGCAATAAACTTTGTTTATTGCTTCCACCGCAACGCCGTTTGAGCAATTATTCTTCAACGAGTTTACGCTTTCTGTCGTTGATGATGCCGAGGCTGTCTTTCATCGCTTTTTCCGCGCTGTCGAGAATGTTGAACGCGAGCGAGCGTGCTTCGTAATCCATCTTGTGATAGTTTTCTTCCGCTTCGCGTTGCATTGCTTCGGCTTCCGCTTTTGCGCGAGTGTACACTTCGGTTTCGGTCATAAGACGTTTTGCTTGCTCTTCCGCCTTGTCCATCGTTTCGTTTGCGTATTTTTCGGCTTTTTCGATGATGTCGTCACGCTCTTTTTTGATTTGCGTGGCCTCTCTCAACACGAGCGGATAACTCGCTCTGAAACGCGAGATAAGGTCGAGCAAAACCGCCTTGTTGATGACGATGTCACTGTTGCTGAACGCCGCTTTTTTGGCTTTGAGCACTTCGCTTTCGATTTCGTTGATAAGCATATCGATGGTTTCCATAACGCACCCCTTTCGTATAACGTTTTGTTTTTTGTATTTTTTACGGCAAAAAACTATGCTTTTTTACCGCTGTTTTTTCTGTTTTTATCCTTGTTTTTTTTTGCGTTTTGCTTATTTGAGGTCGGCAAACTCTTTGGACGTCAAAAGCGAAACGCAACACGACGGTATCGACGAGTAATCGCCTTTTGCGATTTGCTCTCTTGCCTTTGTCGAACTCACGTTTGAAAAGACGTTCGGTTCGATGAAAAGCGTTTCGAAGCCGTGCTTACGGTTGAACTCTGCCATATCTTCCTCGTACGCATTGTCTTCGTCCCCTCTTATGCCTCTAATCAGCACGCTTGCGCCCACTTCGGCGGCGACTTCGACGGCGTATTTTTCGGAATATATCGCCTTTGCGCCCTTCTTTTGAGCGCATACGCACTCGCAAAGCGCAAGTCGTTGCGCCGAATTGAAAGTGTATTTTTTGTCGGGATTGACAAGGCAGGCAACCCACACTTCGTCGAACTCGCAAAGAGCCTCGTCAAGCACCGCTTCGTGTCCTTTTGTGAACGGGTCGAAACTGCCCGCCATAAGCGCGACGGATTTGCGAGAGATAAACTCGGCAACCACCGTTCCCATTTTCTTGGTGCGCTGTTTGTAGCGTTTGTCGCTCACCTCGTAGGTCTTTTCCGCGCCGTGTTCGAACACTACTACGCCGCCGTCCGCAAGCAAATCGAGGTCGAATATCAAGCCGAGCGCAAGTTCGCCCAGTCCGCTCGCATACGGCGGATCAACAAATATCATATCAAACTTTTTGCCCGTGACGTACGCATTGCGAAGCACGCCCGAAAAGTCGGAATTGACCACCTTGAAATTGCCGTCTATTCCCTGTAAATTCTTGCGCACGAGTTCTATGCTGTCCTTGCTGTTGTCAACGAACACGACCTCTTTTGCGCCGCGGGAAATGCACTCTATGCCGAGTGCGCCGCTTCCTGCAAACAAATCGAGTACGACCGCGTCCTGACTGTAACCTTGCAAGACGTTGAAAAGCGTTTCTTTTATTCTCGTGGTTGTGGGACGAACTCTGTCGTCTTTTGGCGAGGCGAGATTTTTGCCTCTGTACTTTCCTGCAACAACTCTCATATTTCACCGTTTATATTCAAAGAATATAATTATTTTCGTTTCGAGCAGATAAAACTCATATTTTTTCGTTGTGCAAATAATCGTTTTATCCGTTTTGTTTATCGTTTTATGGTTTTACCGTTTTCATTGCGTTTTTATTGTTTTAAGCGATAATCCAACAATGATTTTTCGTTTTTACGGCATATCCGCGCCGTATGGGTTGGCTCTTTCGCCGCTTGCGTCGATAATACGCTTTTCGGTGACGAGAACGTCGAGCGGAACGTCAAAAGAATCCGTTTCTAAACCGTCGACTTGCTGACAATCAAACGCAAGACCTATGACGAAACAATCGTGCGAGGCAAGATAGCGGTCGTAATAGCCTTTGCCGTGTCCTGCCCTTTTCAAACCGTCGAAAGCAACCATAGGCACGACTGCGACTGTCGGGTCGTCAACCGAGTGCAAACCGACGGGTTCGAGTATGCCCCATTTGTTTGTTTTGAAGTTGGTGAACGGCGAGATTGCGATTGCTTTCATATCCTCGCCGCAAACTCTCGGCACGCAAACCACCTTTTCGAGCATAAGCGCAAGCCCTACGATTTCCTCGGTGTTCGGCTCGCCGTCCGTGCCTAAATAAACGAAAACTTTCGGCGCGTGCGTAAACTCGAAAAGTCCCGAA
>URTQ01000067.1 GCA_900550855.1 uncultured Eubacteriales bacterium | reverse complement strand
AAAAACGTAGGCAAATAGGCGTTTCAACAAAAAAGTTGTCAAAAAAACAGTTTGAAATTAATGGAAAAATAGCCGGAAAATATTAAAAAAACAATAAAAAAACGCGCATTATTTGCGCGTTTCGAGGTTTTTGTGCGGGTTCGGTTCGGACACCATCGTTTTGTAATTGACGTATATCACTTGTCCCGGGTGTCCGTCGGGTTTTCGTTTGACGTTGCGGCGTTCGGTGTAGTCAACTTCGCAAGAGGCTTGCTTAGTGCTTGCCGTTATTTCGCCTGCGATTTTCAGCACTTTGTCGGGGACTTGTCGTCCTTCCGTAACGATTATCGTATGCGAGCCGTGTTCGTTTTTAAGGTGCAACCAAATATCGTTTGACGAGGCGATTTTGAACGTCAATTCGTCGTTTTGGATATTGTTTTTGCCTCTGTAAATGTAGAATCCGTCCACGAAATAGACGTAGGGCGGTTCGGCTTTTTCTTTGCGTACTTTGTTTTTCGCCGATTTCTTTTTCGTGCCGCCGAGCATAGTCAACTCTTGTTCGATGGCGACAGTGTCGCTTTCGTAGGGCAGATTTGCGATTTCGTCCTCTATCGACTTGACGTATTCGAGCAAATTTTTGTCCTTTTCGAGTTTTTGGCTCACAAATTCTTTGGTGCGTTTGAGTTTGTTGTATTTTGCGTAGTATGCCGTAGAGTTTTTGGACGGCGAAAGGCGCAAATCGAGAGGAATTTCCACTTGCGAATTGTCGTAATAGTTGGTGCAGACGAGTTTTTCGTCGCCTTTTTTAATCAAATAGATGTAGTTTACGATAAGTTCGCCCCAAAGCCTGAACTTGTCCATATCCTCGCATTCGGCGAGTTTTTGAAGGTCTATCGCAATGTTTTTCTCGACTTTTTGGCGCAGATGTTTTGCAATCGTAGCAAGCGATTTGAGCCTTGCCTTGTTGCGAATATCCTTGTCGCAATCTGTGAAAAGGGAATCGTACGCCTCGCTCATACTATCGAAGCGCACGACGTTGGATTCCGTCGAATCGGCAAGCGAGCGGTAGAGAATAGGGTAAACTTCCTTGCCGTTTATTATGCAAGGTTGGATTTGAATTTTCGGCTCGTCCGAGTACACGCTCGCAAAATCCGTAACGGCTTTGCAAAGGCGTTCTTTTTCGTTTGCGGACAGTTTTTCGACATTTGAATTTACGTTTGCCCTAAGCAACAATTCTTCAATCGTTGCGCCTGAAAATCCCGATAAGTTGTCTTGTATGAATCTGTGCAAATCGCCGCCGTTAAAATTGTCGAAAATCGAAAAACAAATGGTTAGATAACTGATTTTCTTTTGTTCGACGGGGGAATACGGCACGCCGCGAAGCACGACGTGATTGCGTTCTACGTCGAGGGGAAGATGTTTCACCGCGTCGAGAATGACAAGGTTTTCGTCGGTGAAAACTATGTTAGAATATCTGTTCATAATCTCGACGAAAAGGTAGAAAGTCGCCTCGTCGCGCATTTCGGTTTTAGCGTCGAAACGAACGCGTATTATACGGTCGTAATTGTATACGGAAACGTCGCCTATCGTTGCCGAAAGCAAGTATTTGCGAAGAAGCATGCAAAGGTTCGGCGCGACTTGCGGACTCGTTTTTTTGCTTTTGGTGAGGTGAATACGGGGCGCGCCTGCGTTGCAAGATACGACGAGGCATTGATTTTTGCCTTTTGCGCGCACGAAAAAGCGCAACTCGTCCACTTCGGGTTGTTGAATTTTGTCTATTCTTGCGCCGACAAGTTCTTCTTTGAGTTCCTTTGCGAGCGCACTCAATGCGAAAAGGTCGCTTCCCATACGGTCAGTATAGTATTTTTTGCCGCTAAAATCAATAAATTACGTCTTTTTAGGTCTTTCTTTTTTCTTGCGGCGACGAGAGATAAGGCACGCAAGCGGCGAGAGAATAAAAACTCGCAATCCTATGCGACAAAATTAATTGATTTTTAATATTATCTATGTTATAATCTCTATCACTTGTTAAGAAAACATATATCCGCAAGGCAATGAAGTTTGCTCGCGCGGACTTGGAGGACAAATGAACTACACAGCAGAAAAGTTGGAAAAGAGCCAAGTTAAGTTCAACTACACGGTTGACAAGGACGCTTTCAACGCAGCAATCAAGCAAGCCTACGAAAAAACCAAGCATAAATATGCAGTTCCCGGTTTCAGAAAAGGTCACGCACCCCAAAAGGTTATCGAGGGTATGTACGGTCAAGGCGTATTTTTCAGCGATGCCGTAAACGAACTTATCGATTCTTCTTTGGCGGAACTCGAAAAGAGTGCGGATTACGATTTCGTGGCTGTCGACAGCGTTTGCGACGTTGATATGACCGAAGACGGCGGCGTAAAATATTCCATCGTTATGGTTGTCAAACCCGAAGTTACTCTCGGACAATATAAAGGTCTTTCCGTTGCAAAGAAAGCGGTCAAAGTCACCGCAAAAGAAGTTGACGAAAAGATTGCGCAAGAGCAAGAAAAACAAGCGCGTCTTATCGACGTCGACACCGCTGCGGCAAACGGCAACACCGTCACGATTGACTTCGTTGGCAGCGTAAACGGCGAAAAATTCGAGGGCGGCAGCGCTGAAAACTACGATCTCGAACTCGGAAGCAACACCTTTATTCCCGGTTTCGAAGAACAACTCGTCGGCGTAAAAGCAGGCGAAGTGAAGAACGTAAACGTCACTTTCCCCGAAAACTACCAAGCAGAGCAACTCGCAGGCAAAGAAGCGGTGTTCGAATGCACGGTTAAAGCGGTCAAAGTCAAAGAACTTCCCGCAATCGACGACGAATTCGTGAAAGAAGTTTCCGAATTTAACACTCTTGCAGAGTACAAAGCGGACGTCAAGGCAAACCTCACCAAAGAAGCCGAAGAAAAGGCAGAGCGCGACCTCGAAGACGAAATCGTAGAGAAGATCGTCGACGCGTCCACAGTCGAAATTCCGCAAGCAATGATCGATCACGAAGCGGAAGATATGGTTCACGAATTTGAATATCGTCTTATGTATCAAGGCTTGAAACTCGACGATTATCTCAAATATCTCAATATGACCAGAGAACAACTCGAAGATCAATACAAAGATCAAGCGCAAAAGACCGTCAAAGTACGTCTTGTTATGGAAGCGCTCATCAAAGCGGAAGATCTCAAAATCGAGGACAAGGAAATCGACGAAAAGATCGAGAAATTTGCAAGCGATTCTTCTCAAACCGTCGAGGAATTCAAGAAGACTTTGCACAAAGAGCAAATCGATTATATCGTCAACTCTATTATGAACGAAAAATTGCTCGCATTCCTCGTAAAAGAGAACGTTGCGGCAAAGAAATCAACCAAGAAAGCGGCGACCGAAAGCGAAGCGGAAGTCAAAGCCGATGACGCAAAAGTCGAAGAAAAGAAGCCTGCTGCCAAAAAAACAACCAAAAAGACAGCAAAACCCGCAACCGACGCAGAATAATCGATTGAAATTTTGTGTAGAATAAGAGTGCCGTTGCACTTGAAAACAACGTTTAGGCTTTCCGCTTGCTCATCGCAGGCGGAAAGCGCATAAAATCGGCTTTTGCGATATCTAAAACTCGAAAATTCGCAAAAGCGCAATTCCGTCGCGAAAATCGGCTTCTTAATATCCGTATATCCGCGACGAACGGAGGATATAATGAACATCAAAAATCAACTTATACCTATGGTTGTCGAGCAAACCGGCAGAGGCGAACGCTCTTACGACATTTACTCTCGCTTGCTCGAAGACAGAATCATCTTCCTCACAGGTGAAATCGACGATAACGTTGCGGACCTCGTCGTCGCGCAACTCATATATCTCGAAGGCAAGGATTCCACAAAGGACATCAGCCTTTATATCAACAGCCCCGGCGGCTCGGTTTCCGCAGGTTTTGCAATCTACGACACGATGAACTACATCAAGTGCGACGTATCAACGATTTGTATCGGTATGGCGGCTTCGATGGGCGCGTTCTTGCTTTCGTCGGGCGCAAAAGGCAAGAGATTCTCTTTGCCGAATGCAAAAATTATGATTCACCAACCACTCGGCGGTGCGCAAGGTCAGGCGAGCGATATTGCGATTCAGGCAAACGAAATCCTCAAAACCAAAAAGCGTATCAACGATATTCTTGCTCAAAACACGTCGCAACCTCTTTCCAAAATCGAGGTTGACACCGACCGCGACTTCTATATGAACGCCGAAGAAGCGGAAAAATACGGTCTTGTCGACAAAATCTTCTATTCGAGAAAGTAAGAGCGGAATATCGACGCGAGAATACGCCTCGTTTGCCATTAAGGACGAAGCGGGCAGAAATCTGCCAAACAAGGAGTATAATCAAGTATATGGAAAACTATCATAAAGAACAACATTGCAGTTTTTGCGGCAGGGGCGCAAGCGAGGTTGAAAAAATCATTAGCGGTCCGAACGGCATAAATATCTGCAACGAATGTATCGACGAGTGCGTCTACTTGCTCGGAAAAGACGAAAAAACCGCCAACGACGGTATGAGTCTTTATACGCCCAAAGAGATTAAAGAGAAACTCGACGAATACATTATCGGTCAGGACAGCGCAAAACGCGTATTGTCCGTTGCCGTTTACAATCACTACAAGCGCATAAATCAAATGCGCTCTAAGTCAAACGACGACGTCGTAATCGAAAAGAGCAACGTGCTTTTGCTCGGTCCTACGGGTTCGGGTAAGACTTTGCTTGCAAAAACGCTTGCGCAAATCCTCAACGTGCCTTTTGCGGTTGCGGACGCAACGACGCTCACCGAAGCGGGTTACGTCGGCGAGGACGTCGAAAATATCCTTTTGAAACTCATTCAATCGGCAAACGGCGACTTGAAACGCGCCGAAATCGGCATCGTGTACATCGACGAAATCGACAAAATCGCAAAGAAAGGCGAAAACGTGTCCATTACGCGCGACGTAAGCGGTGAAGGCGTGCAACAGGCATTGCTCAAAATAATCGAAGGTACGGTTGCAAACGTTCCGCCACAAGGCGGAAGAAAGCACCCCAACCAAGAGTGCTATCAACTCGATACGACGAATATTTTGTTCCTCTGCGGCGGCGCATTCGTGGATTTGGACAAGATTATCGACCAAAGAAAAGACAATTCCAAACTCGGATTCGGTTCTGCCGTAAAAGGCACTGTCGATTATCGCTATGACGAGCTTATCAAGGCGTTGCAACCTGCCGACCTTATCAAATACGGTCTTATTCCAGAATTTGTCGGACGTGTGCCTATCGTCGTTGGTTTGAACGCGCTTGACGAAAACGCACTCGTGAAAATCCTTTCCGAGCCGAAGAACGCGCTTGTAAAACAATACAAATATCAATTTGCAATCGACGGCGTTACGCTCGAATTTGAGGACGACGCGTTGAGAGCGGTTGCGGCAAAGGCAATTCAACTCAACACGGGCGCAAGAGGATTGCGCGCCATATTAGAAGACGTGTTGCTCGAACTTATGTTCGAGATTCCGTCCGAGAAAGACATCGAAAAAGTTATCGTCACAAAGGCTTCCATCGACAAGACGGAAAAGCCTATCGTGGTGAGAAAACAAATCGAAGAAAAGACGACGGATTGTATCGCATAACAAACGAAAATAGCGCATCTAATGCGCTATTTTTATAGTTTTTGCGTTTGGAATAATGTTAAAACGTCATAAAATAACAGGTGCAAAAGATGATAAAACAAGCAAAATTCGTAACGAGTGTGGCAGACGCGAGCAAGATGCCCGATTACGGCGTACCCGAAATTGCGATAGCCGGCAAATCAAACGTCGGCAAGTCCTCGTTTATCAATTTTATGGTGAACCAAAACAAACTCGCCAAGACCTCGCAAGAACCCGGCAGAACTCGTTTGCTCAATTATTTCGAGATAAACAACGGCGAATATTATTTCGTTGACCTTCCGGGGTATGGATATGCGAAAGTAAACAAGCAAGAAAAGCAAAAGTGGGGCGGACTTATCGAAAACTATTTGCGCACGAGCAATCGCCTTATAAACGTTTTTGTGCTTGTTGATATGCGCCACGAGCCCACCGACGACGATAAAATGCTTATCAACTATTTGTATTCGTACAACATTCCTTTTACGATTATCGCAACGAAGGCAGACAAACTTTCAAGGGCGCAACAACAAAAGTGTTTGAGCGTTATCGCAACCGCGCTTTGCGTGGGAACGAAAGATATTCTCGTCACGTCCGCTTCTGCAAAAACGGGTAAGGAAGGCGTACTCGCTAGAATAGAAACGTTACTTGCAAATGCCAAGCAAATTAACGATTAATAATTGCGGGGGGGCGCATTGCCCCACACCCCAAAGCAAATAACGCTTGCAAATTAAAAATTTTGCAAGCGTTATTATTTTACAATTTATCAACAAATTTTTAATTTTTGCTCTAAAAACAAACAAATTTTAGAATACTTTGCTTAAAATATCGTCTGTTTGCTTATATTTCACACACTTCTATGAGTTTGTTGTCAACAAGGTCGCAAGACGTCAAAACGTAGGTTATGCCGTGTTTTTTGAGAGTCGGCGTCACCCTTGCGCTCTTGCCGTGCAAGTGTCCGTACAGCACGACGTTTACGCCGTATTTTTCAAGAAGCGCGGTAACTTCGGTGTCCTGATACGTTGCTTCGAAGGGCGGATAGTGAAGCATTGCGATTAGAATATCGCCTTCTTGTTGCATGGTTTTTGCATAGGATAGGGAAAGTTCGAGTCGTATCAATTCTCTTTTGTAAATTTTCAAATCCGCTTCCGACGTATCTTTTTGCGGAATGTTCCAACCGCGAGAGCCTGCGATAACGACTGCTTTTTGCGGATTGCTTTCCGATTCCACTCTATACGCGTTGTTTTGTATGAAGTTGAAAGCGGGGAACGTAGCGCGCATTTTGCCGAGCGAACCCCAGTAATAGTCGTGATTGCCCTTTACGACGTACTTTTTGCCTTTAAGTTTTGCAATTTCGTCGTAATCGGGTTTTGCTTGTTCGATTGTCAATCCCCACGACATATCGCCGCCAAGCAAAACGAGGTCGCCGTCGGCAACCTTTCGTTCCCAGTCCTCGCTGATTTTTGCGAAGTGGTTTTGCCAGCCGTCGCCGAAAATGTCCATAGGTTTTTCGACGGCAGAGGATAGATGTAAATCGCTTATTGCAAAAACTTTCATATGGATAATATAACATATAAATTATTATTTATCAATTATTGACGTGAAATCGGAAAATTACGAATGGAAAAAGTATGGTATGAAACGTTTTGAGAATCGAACGAACGGCATTTGTAAAAGGCGCGGAAAATTCCGCGCCTTTTAAGTTTCAATTCGATTATATCGAATTGTATGCTCGATTGCTCTTGTTCGTCAAGACGGGAACAGGGGCAAATCGAACACGCCTTGACAAGCGTCTTGGCTGAATTCCGTGCAGGGCGGAATCTTGCAGTAGCCGTAGGACGGCACGAGAAGATTGACGGGTGCTTGCACGCTGAGAATGACGGTTACGCAACATGTTATCGAGAACGTGTAGTCGCTTACATAAGTACCTCTCGGCGAAGCCATATTGACGGTTGCCGCGATGACGGGCGAAATTACGCTGCCCGACGGCACACACATAACGACGTCTTGGGCTATGCTCACGGTGCTCGTACCCGTGCCGGCTACGCCGTTTGCGTCGGTGTAGGCGATTTGAATGGGTATCGAGATTGTTGCGGTTACCCTTGAAAGTCCCGCTCTGTCGGCAATCGGGGTTATCGTAAGGGCGGTAATCGTGCCGACCGACGAGGTTGACGAGCCGCTGACGAAGGTGAGCGGAAGAGTGGGGTTTGCGGGCGAAATGTTCGTGAGAGTCACCGTGGAATCTATACTTGTCTGCATCATACAGGCGTCGAAGATTTTGGTGGTCTGGATGCAAACTTTTTCACACAAGCCGTTCATCGGATTGCCGTTGATGTTCCCGGGACATCTGTCTATCGTAGAGTTGTTGTTGCAAAAAGACATCTTTTTACCTCCTTTTATATTTGCCACAATATATGCGAGATGAGATTTTTTGTTGCGAACGCAAAAATTTTTTGCTCGAAAAGTGGCAAAAAGTGGCAAAACCGCGCGCAAATATAGGTCGAAAATAGGGGATAATAAGCGTTGAATCGAGCGATTATTTATAAAAATTTTGCGTGTTTTCAAAGCAAAATCCACTGAAAAGACGGCTTTTTCGAAAGCGATTATACGGCGAAAATCGCGTTTTGTATATAGTTTACTTGTGAACATAATCAAAATTGCATAACATTCAAAAACCCTACTAAAT
>URTQ01000066.1 GCA_900550855.1 uncultured Eubacteriales bacterium | reverse complement strand
AAGTTGTATTTATAATTTTTATAGAAAAAATGAGCAAAACCGTCGTCCGCGATTTATATCGCGGACTTTTAATAAACGCTTATTCGTAGCCTACTCATAAACGGAATTTGTAATTTCAAAGACGGAACACGAGCCGCAAGACGGCGAGGAAGCGAACGCCGAGCTTGACGTATAGTACAGGCGAATGCGCCGTTTGGGTGCGAAGCTGGCGCACAAAGCGCAGTGGCATAAGTAGAGAAATGTCCCTATCTATGCGAGTGCTGAGTGTTGCCCCACGCGGAGCGGACGTCGTGGGTTCCCTCAAACTTGTGCAGAGGGGGAACGACAGTGGGGGAAACACGTGAGGAAGGGGGAAGTTTTAATTCTTTTTGTTTTGCATTCGGCGCAAAGTAATTAATTATTCATTATTAATTAATATTCATTATTTTCTTGTGCATTTGTATATTTGGTGCTAAAATACTATTACTTAATACTCAATATATGCGGTTTTCGCCGCATTCGGAGGAAAACAATGAACATTTTTACTAAGATGGGTTGCCGTATCTTCCAGCAATCAATGCGTTTGGCAATGTTTTTGTTGCCGTGGAATCAATGCAAAAAGACCTTGTCCGGTCCGGGCAGTATTTCTCAACTTCCCAAATTCTTGAAGGACAACGGCTTTAAGAGCATTCTTATCGTCACCGACGGATTCCTTTTTTCAAGCGGTAAGGCAGATCCCATTATGGCTGCGTGCGAAGCAGAGGGTATGAAGAGTTGCTGCTATCACGACGTCGTTCCGAATCCGACCATTCAAAACATCGAAGAAGGACTCAAAATGTATCACGACAACAACTGTGACGCGATCGTGGCACTCGGCGGCGGCAGTGCAATGGACTGCGCAAAAGGTATCGGCGCAAGAGTCGCGTGCCCCAAAAAGAGCGTTCCGCAAATGAAGGGCGTGCTTAAAATTATGATCACGGGTCACAAACTTCCCCCGCTCGTCGCAATTCCGACAACTTCGGGTACGGGCAGTGAAGCAACGCTTGCCGCGGTTATTTCCAACCCCGAAACGCACGAAAAATATCCTATCAACGACCCGTTCCTCATTCCGAGATACGTCGTTATGGACCCCGAACTCACAAAATCTCTTCCGCCTCACCTTACTTCTACGACGGGTATGGACGCTCTCACTCACGCGGTTGAAGCGTACATCGGCGGCGAGAACACCAAACAAACCAAGAAAGAGGCTATCGAGGCAGTGCAACTCATTCACAAATACCTCAAACAAGCCTACGATCACGGCGACGACCTCGAAGCGAGAGTCGAAATGCAAAAAGCCGCATATCTTGCGGGTAAGGCGTTCACTCGCGCATACGTCGGTTACGTCCACGCAGTCGCGCACACGCTCGGCGGCGAATACGGCGTACCTCACGGCCTTGCAAACGCGGTCATTCTTCCGCACGTTTTGAAAGCGTACGGCAAATCCGCACACAAGAAACTCGCTCAACTTGCCGACTGCATCAACCTCGGCGGCAAGACCAACGAAGAAAAAGCAAATTTGTTCATCAAGTGGATCGAAGATATGAACGCCGCAATGAACATTCCAACCAAGATTTTGTCACGCGACGGCGGCAAACTTATCGAAGAAGAACGTTTGCCTCGTATGATAGCGCACGCATATGCGGAAGCAAATCCGCTTTATCCCTGTCCGCAAGTTTGGGGTAAGAAAGAAATCGAGGCTATCTACCGCGAAATTATGTAAAAATCGAAATCGTTTTCTCAAAACGATTTTGAGGGTTTGAATTCAAACCCCGTCTGACGAAATCCGAGTTGTCGGCATTTTGGCAAACGGGGTTTTCTATACTCTTTTTCCAAAATTCCGTATATCGCGCGAAAAACTATGTTTTTTGCGCAAGAAATTCAGATTATGTTGTTTGGAAAATATATCAACAAATATTACGCCAAGTACTGTTGGCTGTTCCTCATCGGGCTTGTAGGACTCGTCGCCGTTGACGTGTTCCAACTTTTCATACCCGAATATCTCGGAAAACTCGTGGATATGTTCGACGGAGGAACGATAGATACCGGCGCGCTCAAAGAGATTATTCTCGGCGTTATGGTGGTTGCGCTCGTTATGTTTTTCGGGCGCATTATGTGGCGACTTTCCATATTTAACGCCTCGCAGAGAATAGAGGCGGATTTGCGCCACAATATGTTCCTCAAAAGCGAACGACTCTCTCAACGCTACTACCACGAGAACAAAGTCGGCACTATTATGGCGTGGTTCACCACCGACCTCGAAACCATAGAGGAATTTTTCGGTTGGGGCTCGGTTATGCTCGTGGACGCAATGTTCCTTTCAGTGCTTGCGCTCTACAAGATGTTCTCGCTCGACTGGGTGCTGTCCTGTATCCTTCTGATACCTCTTGCGCTCATTATAGTGTGGGGTATGCTCGTCGAAAAGTTTATGGCTCTCAAATGGGAACAACGCCAAACGGAATTTGACAAACTTTACGACTTTTCGCAAGAGAGTTTTACGGGAATACGCGTCATAAAGGCGTTCGTCAAGGAAACTCAACAACTTCACGCCTTTGCAAAAATCGCAAAGCGCAACAAGGACGCAAACATCGAACTCGTCAAGGTGTCCATCATATTCGACGCGATAATAGAGATTATTATATCCGCCATTATGGCTCTGATTTTGGGGTTGGGCGGCTATTTCGTGTACAAATACGTCACGGGTTCGCCCGTTTCGATATTCGGCCACACGGTCGATATGACGGCAGGCAGACTCATTACGTTCGTGGGCTATTTCGACACTTTGGTATGGCCTATGATTGCGCTCGGACAAGTGGTGTCTATGCGCTCTCGCTCGAAAGCGTCGCTAAAACGCATAACCAACTTCCTCGACCAAGAAGAAGAAATCCGTAATCCGCAAAACGCCGTCGTACTCGAAGACGTAAAGGGCGAAATCAAATTCGACGGATTCTCTTTTGCGTACTCGAACAGCGATTCGAACGTGCTTAAAAACGTGAACGTCGAAATCAAAGCGGGGGAAAGCGTGGGAATCGTCGGCAAGATAGGAAGCGGCAAAACCACGCTCGTAAACACGCTTTTGCACCTCTACAACGTCGAAAGAGGCAAAGTGTTCATCGACGGTCACGACATTATGGACTGCGACATCGACAGCCTCAGAAACGCGATAGGCTACGTTCCGCAAGACAACTTCCTTTTCAGCGACAAGGTGAAAAACAACATCGCGTTCTCGTGCGAGAATCTCGATATGGACAGGGTGTACGACGCGGCGAAATTTGCCGACGTCCACTCGAACATCGAGGAATTTACGGAAGGATACGAAACCGTATCGGGCGAGAGGGGTGTTACCCTTTCGGGCGGACAAAAACAGCGTATATCCATTGCGCGCGCGTACATAAAAGACGCGCCCATTATGATTTTGGACGACTCGGTGTCCGCCGTCGACGTAAAAACGGAAGAAACGATACTTGCAAACATTCAAAGTCAGCGCAAGGGCAAGACTACGCTCGTCATCGCATCGCGCGTGTCTACGGTGTCCCATCTCGACAAGATTCTCGTGCTCGATAAGGGCGAAGTCGAAGCGTTCGACACGCCGCAACGTCTTGAAGAAATCTCGCCTACCTACAAAAAGATGGTGTACTTGCAAAAACTCGAAAGAGAAGTCGAAGGGGGTGAGGCGTAATGCAATCGGAAGTCGAAAAACTCAAAGGCGACGTTCACATTTCTTCAAAAGAAATGTACAAGCGCATATGGCGTTATCTCAAACCCGAAGCGGCAAGATTCGTCGGCGCAATGCTTCTCATTCTCGTAAACGTGGTGCTGGACATCATTTTGCCTCTTTTCGTGAGCAGAATCACCAACAACCTCAAATCCGACGGAATAAACCTCGAATTTATCATAGGTATGGCGGTTGCCTACCTTGCCATAGGCGTATTCAACCAAGCGTTTCTCGTTTGGGAATCTATGCTTTTGCAAAAGGCAGGACAAAGCATAATCTACACGCTTCGCACCGAAGTTTTCGAACACATAGAGAAGTTGTCGCAGAATCAGTTTGACGAAATGCCCGTCGGATCGCTCGTCACGCGCGTCGCTTCCTATACGGCGTCGATGTCCGACTTGTTCACGAACGTTATCGTCAACGTAATCCGCAACGTACTCACTGTCGTGGGCGTGTACGGCATTATGCTGTACATATCGTGGCAACTCTCGCTCGTTATGCTCGCGTTTATCGTCGTGGTTTTCGTCACCTCGTTCGTGTTCAGAAAAATTGTGCGCAAGGTCTTCACGAAAGAGCGTCAGTATATATCCGACCTCAATACTTTCCTCAACGAAAACCTGTCGGGTATGAAACTCATACAGATTTTCAACCGCCAAAAGAAGAAAGACGACGAGTTTTTGCAAAAGAACGAAAATCTGCGCAAGTCGAGATACGCCGTCGTGCTTGCGTTCGGCATATACCGTCCGTTCATAACGCTTTTGTACATCAGTTCCATTGCGGTGACGTTCTGGCTGGGTATGGAATTCGGACTCGACGCAGGTATGATAGTGGCGTTCTATCTGTATCTTTCAAGGTTCTTCAACCCCATACAAAACCTTGCCGACCAACTCAACAACTTGCAAAAGGCGACCACCGCTTCCGAAAGATTGTTCAACTTGCTCGACGTAAAACCCGAAATCCGCGACAGAGAAGACGCCGTGACGGTGGACAAATTCGAGGGCAAAATCGAGTTTAAGAACGTGTGGTTTGCCTACAAGGACGAGGACTGGATTCTCAAAGATGTGTCTTTCACCATAAATCCGAAGGAAACGTGCGCGTTCGTAGGCGCGACGGGCGCGGGAAAAACTACGATTCTTTCCCTTATCGTGCGCAATTACGAGATACAAAAAGGTCAAATCCTTATTGACGGCAGAGATATAAGCACAATAGAAATTCATTCTTTGCGCAGGGGAATAGGGCAGATGCTTCAAGACGTATTCCTTTTCAGCGGCACTGTGCGAAGCAATATCACCCTCAACGACGAATCGTTCACCGACGAGGAAATCGAGGCGGCGTGCAAGTACGTCAACGCCGACACCTTCGTATCTTCGCAAGAACACGGACTCGACGAGGAAGTCATAGAGCGCGGCGAAAACTTCTCGCAAGGTCAACGCCAACTTCTTTCGTTTGCAAGGACGGTGCTTCATAAGCCGCAGATTCTCATTCTCGACGAGGCAACTGCAAACATCGACACCGAAACCGAAGTCGTAATCCAAAAGTCCCTTGAAAATATCCGCAATATCGGCACTATGCTCGTCGTTGCGCACAGGCTCTCGACAATCCAGCACGCCGACCAGATAATCGTGCTTCAAAACGGCAGAATCATCGAGAAAGGCACGCACCAGCAGTTGCTCAAAAACAAGGGGTACTACCACAAACTCTACGAATTGCAGTTTGAAAACCGCGATTGAGTTGCCATACAAATGTTCAAGATATGATACATTTTGTCGCACAACTTGCAATAGGTTGACTTTTTCGGCATAAGTGTTAAAATAGGCTTGTATATTTAATACAAATAAACAACGGAGGGCATTATGTATCACATAATCGTCAATCCTCAGGGCGGAAAGGGCAAGAGTATGAAAGCGCTTGCAACCGTCGAGGAAATCTTCAAGAATAACAACGCCGAATACGTCGTTCATAAAACCGAATACGCTGGACACGCAACCGAAATCGCCAAAGAATTGTCCCAAACGCCAGATACGAACATCGTGGTTATGGGCGGCGACGGCTCGTTCCACGAAGTGCTTTGCGGCATCGATAACTTCGACAACGTCACGCTCGGTCTTATCGCGTGCGGAAGCGGAAACGATTTTATCAAAAAATCCGGTCATTCCACCAACGTCAAGGAAGCGACGCAAACCGTTCTCAACGGCAAAGTCGGTTACGTCGACTATATGGAACTCGGCAAATATCGTTGCCTCAACGTAGGCGGCGGCGGTATGGACGTTGACGTGTTGCTCAAATACGCAAACTGCAAAACTTTGAAGGGTAAAGCGGCGTATTATTATTCGCTTTTCTACACGCTTTTGCACACGAGATTCCACCATCTTCGCATAACGGCGGACGGCGTAACAAAAGACACGAGCGTGTTTATGATAGGCATAGGCAACGGCGGATTTATCGGCGGCGGCATTCCCATTTGTCCGAACGCGGTTGTCGACGACGGACTTTTGAACGTCGGCTACGTCAGCGAAATGAAAAAGAGCAAAATCATTTTCCGCCTTTTCAAGTTCCTCAAAGGCAAGCACGTCGGCACGGACTGGGGCGGCGAATACACCGCAAAGAAAGTCACAATAGAAGCACTTGACGACAGCCGTTTCGAACTCGACGGCGAAATTATCGATGATACTAAACTCGACATCGAGGTCGTCCACAACAAACTCAAAATGTTCAGATAATCGCCAAAACAAACGTTTTATTGCATTAAAACACGCGTATAAAACGCCTAATCGAATAAAAAACAAAAAACGACCTTGCAAAATCACAAGGTCGTTTTTCAATTCTCGGCGCAAAGGAATTTATTTTGTGTAATTTGCTTGACTTAAAGTCAACTTTAAGTTTTACCATTAATACACGTCGACGGCGCAAGCAATTTGCCGTCGGATATACTTTGAAAAGAAGGTGCAATATGGGAAAGAAAATCTTGGCAATATCAACGAGTCTTAGAACGAACGGCAATTCGGAAACGCTGCTCGACAGTTTTATCGAGGGCGCAAAAGCAAGCGGAAACGACGTCGAAAAAATCACGCTCAAAGGGAAGCGTATCGAGTTTTGCAGAGGTTGCCTCGCTTGTCAAAAAATAGGCAAGTGCGTCATCGACGACGATTCGATTGAAATCGTAAAGAAGATGAAAGAGGCAAAAGTCCTCGTCTTTGCAACGCCTATTTACTATTACGAAATGTGCGGACAACTCAAAACCTTGCTCGACAGAGCAAACTCTCTTTACGGCAGCGACTACAAGTTCGAAGACGTTTACGTTTTGTCTACGGCGGCAGAGGACGAAGAGGGCGTTGACGAGCGCGCGGTAAACGGCGTATGCGGCTGGATTGATTGCTTTGAAAGATGCTCGCTCAAAGGCACGGTGTTTGCAGGCGGCGTAACCGACGTTGGCGAAATCAAAAATCACCCCGCGCTTAAACAAGCCTACGAAATGGGCTTAAAAGCGTAACGACAATTCTTAAAATTGCTATACGTTATAATTAAAACGAACGCGAACTCGTTTTGAGTTCGCGTTCGTTTTTACACAATATTTAATGCCTTTTATTTTGCACTGAAACACATTTGAGTGGGTTAGATTTCGCAAAATCGCGTTTTTGTAAGGGTTTATTGTTTCGTGCCGCAGTACTTGCAGTATACGGAATCCTTTGCGATTTTCTTTCCGCATTGATGGCAAAATACGGTTTCTTCGTCGCTTTGTGCTTCGCTTTGCGCAGGCGCGGTTTTGCTTGCTTCGCTCACCGTGCGTACGACGTTTTGAATGTTCTCTTTGTTTGCGTCAAGAAGTACGCCGCTGATTTTGGGCGCGAGTTTGGTCATCGCAGGCACTACGAACGAGAAGAACGTCAAAAAGAACGTAATCATAGCGCAAATTGCGCCGATAACCGTCATTGCGATTGCGCCGCTTCGGGGAAGAAGTGCCTCGTCCGCATTGTCGCCGAACGGACCTGCCACCACGAGCGAGTTTATGCCGAGCGCAAGAAACACGATAGCGAAAACGATGGTGAAGCACCACACGATTCGCATAGTTTTGACCACTTTATTCAAATCTTTCGTATTGTTGTTTATATCCATATTTGAACCTCTTTTGAAGTTGTTGATTAAATTATACCACGCTTTGAAGATACTATCAATATTTTCTTACAAAGACAAGTCGGAATATATATGCACCATTCGCAAAGTGACTCGTCTACGCAAAACAATGCGGTGCTGTCGCACCTTGTGCTACGCACGGACACTTCGTGTTTGCTTGTTTTGCTATGTCCGCTACGCTCGATGTCCGCAAATGCTTCGCGCTTGCGCCTATCTTCGCTTGCGGTCAGTCGGGTGTCCCGAGTTCGGCACGCAAAGCGTGCGGATATATAATATCCAACCTCGGCAGGACAAAGAAAAAACCCGACTCGTTCAAGTCGGGTTTTTCGTGGTGACCCTACCGAGGTTCGTAGGCAGCGCGGTTAGCGACTGCCGTAATAGTGAAACGAGCGAATTTATTCGCAAAGTGGAACGTCAGTCGGGTGTCCCGAGTTCGGCACGCAAAGCGTGCGGATATATAATATCCAA
>URTQ01000065.1 GCA_900550855.1 uncultured Eubacteriales bacterium | reverse complement strand
CACAGGAGGTGAGCTTTTATGGAAAAAAGCAGCAGTAAAAGCATGAAAGAATTATGTATTGAGATATCGCAGAATTCGGTTGTTCTGGAAGTCGAATACGACTGCCTTAAAAAAGTATTTGACGAGGAACTTCCGATTATCTATGAAAAAGGTTTGGCGGAAGAATTTTTGCTTGCTGGAAATGTGGCGGACGTTATAAGGGATGTTTGTCCTTTTCCCGAGTTTATCGGTCTTGCGGCAAGCAGTATGGCTGCACACTTGCTCTACATAACCAACGTAAATCCCGACAAGTACAAATTGAATTTCAAAGACGTTATGCCTTGCGACGGCTATATGTGGGGGTATCACTTTAACGAAGAAGATTTGTATGAAGTTTTCAAAGAGTTGAAAAAGCATTTTAAGCATGTCGAGTTGAGTGCAAACAACGATTGTTTGACGGTGGACGGTCTTAAAATATTCGTTGAAACGTCTTTTGAAAGAATCCGTACTATCGGTTTGTGTACGGAACATTGTTTACCGTTTTAAAGGAGAGAAAAAATATGGATGTATTTGATAAAATTGCAGGTTACGAGAAGGAAAAGAAAGACTTGCGCTATATAAGCGATATGTGGAAAAACACCGACGAATACAAGCGTCTCGGCGTCAAAATACCCAAAGGCGTGATGTTTAACGGCGATCCGGGAATCGGAAAAACTCTTATGGCGCAATGCCTCGTAGAAGCAACGGGATGTGCGTTTGAAAAATGCACGAAAGACAGAGCGCAAGATGAATTTATCGTCCATTTGAAAGAGTTGTTTAAGAAAGCGGAAGATTATGCGAAAAGCAACAACAAACCGTTTATAGTCTTTTTTGATGATATGGATAAATTTGCCGAAACGTCAAAAGACACTGAAAATCCCGAAGAATATGCGATTCTTCAAAGTCTTTTAGATTCAATCAAGGATTACGACGTCTTTTTTGTCGCTACCGTAAACAGTTGCGGCGCTTTTCCGAAATCGCTTATCAGAAACGGAAGAATTGACGAAACGTTTTTTATTTCCAAACCGTCGACACGGGATTCCGAAAAAGTTGCGGATTACTATTTGAAAAAGCAAAACGTCAATATAAAAGACGTGTCGGGTCACTATATCTCGAAAATGACGCTGGGCGTTTCGTGTGCAGAACTCGAATCGATTATCAATGAGGCAGGTATGTATGCCGCTTTCGAACGAAGCGATTGTATAACGAAAAAGCACATCGATTGGGCGATTATGCGCATCAAATTCAGGATAAATGTTTCGGGAAAGTTGGAACGAACGTATGATAAAAACAATCCGAATTGTCGAGAGTTTGCGTATCACGAAGCAGGGCACGCAGCGGTTGCGCTGTTGAGCGAAAACTTTATTCCGACAATTCTGTTCACCGATGATTTAAAGGAAAACTGTTCGTTTTGCTATTCGCATGATAAAAACAAGGGGTCTCAATACATCAATTCAATCGAAAGAGTGTTTATCGATTTCGGCGGGAAAGCGGGGGCGAGTATAGGGTTTGGTCCGCTGACATTGGGGTGCAATCTGGATTTGCGTGAGGCGTGGAAAAATTTGTATTGGAATGTTTCGAAAGACTGCGTCGACGACTTGCATATGTTCAATCCGATCGACAATCGAGATTCGCTGCAAGGTGAATTGTTTAAAGACAGATTGGACGCAACGACCGAAAAAATGAGCAACGCTTACAATTTCGTCGTGGAGTTGTTGAATCTAAACAGAGCCTTGCTCGACGCGCTTGCCGACCGTCTTATGGAAAAGTATTTTATAACCGCCGACGAGATTTCCGAAATCTTTGAGGAATATAAAAGCAACCATAAAGTCGTCACGATTCGCGATTTGATGGCAACTCGTTCGCAAACGCTTGCCTCGGCATAAATTCATAGAAAAATTGCAGAAAAAGAGGATAAAGCAGACATTTCGTCTGCTTTATCCGTTGATTGCGTCGTTGTTTTGTTTAATCCGCTTGCTTATTTCTTTTCTTCCTTTTCCTTGCCGAAGCCTTTGAGGAATCTGCGGAAGCCGCCTTTTCTGCCGTTGAGCATATCCACGAGTCCGTCAAGCGAACGCTTGGATATGATGCCCATCGACCACGCCGCTATCGTGCGATAGGGCATATCTTTGACGGAATTTGTGAGCATTTCGGGATTCTCGGAAGAGAGCGCAACGAGGTTGATGACGCCCACGCAGAGATTGTACATAAACTTGCCGAAGCGGGAAACTTTGCATTGACCGATCGTGTTGTTTGCAAGCAATTCGCCTTTTTCGTAAGGTCTGTTCTCAATCATCTTTGCGCCGTAGAGCGCTTCGAATTGCGCGACGGGGATCTCGGTTGCGTTTGCGATGTCGTAGTAGCAGGGCGCAACTGCCTTGTAGTCGGGGATAGGTGCGTCGGGATTTTTGGACGTCACGTTTACGATGCCTTCGAGTTTGATGTCGCGAGAGGACGCGCCCACCAAAATCTTGAAGTCGCCGCTTTCGACGTGCCAGTCTTTGATTGCGACGTTGTAGTATGCGAACGCTCTTGAATCGAGAGTGATTTCGACGTCTTTTTCTTCACCCGGTTGCAAGAATACTTTTTTGAAGCCTTTGAGTTCTTTTGCGGGGCGATAGAGAGTGCTTTCGACGTCCGAAACGTAGAGTTGCGCGATTTCCGCACCTGCGACTTTGCCGACGTTCTTGACGGTGAAAGTGACGGTGAGCGGGTCGCCTTCGTTGATTGCGTTTGCGCTCATGCGAAGATTCGAGTACTCGAATTGCGTGTAGGAAAGACCGTAGCCGAAGGGATATTTGACTCTCTTTTTCGCGCTGTCGTAATAGCGATAGCCAACGTAAATGCCTTCGCGGTATTCAACCGTTCTCGGTCCCATACGGAAGTATTTCGAGCCGAGATAATCGTCCTCGTGAACGGGGAAGGTTTCTGCGAGTTTGCCCGACGGATTGACCTTGCCGTAGATGAGGTTGTACGCCGCTTCGCCGCCTGCCTGACCGCCGAGATAGAGGTTGAGAATGCCTTTGACGCTCTTGTCCCAGTCGCCGATTTCGACGGGCGAACCGCAAGAAAGCACGACTACGACGTTTTTGTTGACTTTCAAAATCTCGTTGATGAGGGTGACGTGCGAGGACGGCATTTTGATGTGGTGACGGTCGTAGCCTTCCGATTCGAACGCGTCGGTAAGACCGATGAACAAAAGCACGACGTCTTTGCCTTTTGCGGCTTTTACAGCCTTGTTTATGAGACTCTTTTTGTAGCCTTCGCCTTTGAGAACGTAGCCGTCTGCGTATTCGTAGGGTTGACCGACTTTGTCGAGTGCGTCGGTGAACGACGTGAGTTTAGTGGGAAGAATGTGGCTCGAACCACCGCCTTGATAGCGGATTTTCTTTGCGAGTTTGCCGATGACGGCGATGTTTTGCTTCTTGTTTAAGGGCAGTATGCCGTCGTTTTTGAGAAGAACCGCGCCGCCTTCCGCCGCTTTGCGAGCGATTGCGTTGTGTTTTTCGATGTCAAAGGTTACGCCTTCGATTTCGCGCACGGTGTTTTCGTATGCGAATCTTATGAGGCGAAGCACCACTTTGTCGATGTCTTCTTCGGTGAGAGTGCCTGCTTTGAGCGCCTTATATACGGTGTCGTCGTTAAGACCCTTGCTGCCGGGCATTTCGAGGTCCATACCAGCCTTGACGCCTTCCGCGCGGTCGTTGACTGCGCCCCAGTCGCTCACCACGATACCTTTGTATCCCCATTCGTCGCGAAGAATGTCGGTGAGGAAACGTTTGTGGTCGCTAAGGTACGTTCCGTTGAGACGGTTATAGGAACACATAACGGTCGTGGGTTGTTCCTCTTTGACGATATGCTCGAAAGCGGGCATATAGATTTCGCGCAAAGTGCGCTCGTCAACGATGGAATCGATGGTCATTCTTATGTATTCTTGGTTGTTTGCAAGATAGTGTTTGAGGGAAGTGCCGACGTTTTTCTTTTGTACGCCGTGAACCCACGCGCCGCCCATACGGCCTGCAAGGAAGGGGTCTTCCGAGAAGTACTCGAAGTTTCTTCCGCACAAAGGACCTCTTTTGATGTTTACGCCCGGTCCGAGAACGGTCGATACGCCGAGAGATTGAGCCTCGAGCGCGATAGCCTCGCCGACTTCTTCTACGAGGTCGACGTCCCAACTCGAAGCGGTGGTGACTGCGCCGGGGAAGCAAGTTGCGGGTTCGGGCGTTTGCATAATGTTGACGCCTTTGCCGATTTTTTCACGTCTGAGTCCGCTCGGTCCGTCGCTCATACGCACGGCGGGAATGTCGATTCCGTCACGTTTGACGGGTTGAGTGAGCCAGTTTGTAGAACCGGAAAGCATAGACACTTTTTCGTCAAGCGTCAACTTGCCCAGTATTTCCAAATAGTCCTTGTCGTTCATAATTTCCTCCAACAGAGTGTTTATATTTTGGTTTTTCGGCGATAAAGTGCCGATTCTGTGTTTTTCGTATTTTTGCCGCGTGACTTAATACGCGTGCGCGGTAGTTATATAATCAAATAAGTTTTGAAAAACTATATTTCATTATATCATTTTTGCAATCGACGTTCAATATAAATTTTGCAATCGGATATACGATTATTTTTGAGCGGCGAGTTTCTCTTTTTCACGGATAGAGAGCGGCATTTCGTCGTTTATATAGGTGTTCCAAACGTCCATTCTGTCCTTGTCGTCGAGATAGCGAAGCACTCTTGCGGGCGAGCCTACCGCAATGCAGTTGGCGGGCAAGTCGCGCGTCACCACGCTTCCTGCGCCAACGACCGTGTTTTCGCCGATCGTAACGCCGCCGCATATGGTCACGTTCGACGCAATCCAGCAACCCTTTTTGATGGCTACGGGTTTTGAATATTCGAGGTCGTGGAAGCCGTCGGGGTATTGTTGATTTAAGCGTTCGCTTGCCAAAAACGGATGGCAAGGCGTTGCGATGGTGACGTTTGCGCCGAGCCATACGCCGTCTTCGAGCGTTATGGGCGAGATGTCCAAAAGCGTGCAGTTGTAGTTGAAAAATATATCGTTTCCGACGTGAATGTTTACGCCGTATTCGCAATAAAAAGGCGTGAAAATCCAAACGGATTTGCCCTTTGACGACGGAATGAGTTTGTTGAGAAGTCGTTTTTGCTTGGGTGCGTTCCAAACGGGGCATTTGTTGAATCTTTGCGTAAGCAACAAACCCCTTGCGTGTTGCCAGAAAATGTCTTTGCTCGCCGAGTTGTAGAGTTTGCCCTCAACCATACGAGTCCAGTCTTTCTTTTCCTTGCTCATATCAAATACCCCCTCTCGATATTTGTTTACGATACCATTTTATTTTATAAAAGGATAGATTTATATCAAATTTTATTACAAAATATCAAAAAACCGTTGTAAAATACAAAAAGTATGATATTATTTTTGTATGAGCAACGAAGACAATGCAAAACTTAACGTCCGATTTTTGCCAAAAGGCGTGCAAAATCCGCAATTCGAGCAACGAGAAAGCGGCGTTGCGCATACGCCGTACAGTCGCGAAGTGGCGTTTTATACCTGCGTAAAAAACGGCGACGTCGAAGGACTGCAAAACAATATGGCAAGTTTTATGGGCGAAGCGTTGGTCGTGGGCAGAATGAGCGACGACAATTTGCGACAAGTCAAGTATCTTGCGGTCAGTTGCATTACGCTTGCAACGCGCTATGCCGTCGAAGGCGGACTTATGGAAAGCGAGGCGTACAACCTTTCAGACTCGTACATTCAAACCGTTGACAAAACGGATTCGCCCGAAGAAATAATGAATTTCCTCGTGGAAAAGGCGACCGAACTTACAATGCTCGTGAGAAGTCACCGTCAAAGGCTGGAATATCCGCCGTATATCCGCAAGGCGATTAAGGTTGTGAGCGCAAGGCTTCACGAGAGGCTGACTTGCGACGAAGTTGCGAGCGAGTGCGGCGTGAGCGCGGATTATCTGTCGCAAAAGTTCAAAAAGTACGTCGGCGTAAGTTTGCACAAATACATCGTTACGCAGAAACTCGAAGCGTCGAAAACTCTGCTTGCAAACGGCGTAGAATACGGCGAAATCGGCTATTATTTCGGGTTCTGCTCGCAAACGCACTATATTCAGTGCTTCAAAAAAGAGTACGGTATGACCCCGAAAGAGTATTTGGCGTCGAACGCAACCGTTTGAGAACGCTTTAAAATATCGAAAAATGTGCGAAAATATCGCGTTTTTTGAAAAAATATAGCAAAAATCAGTAACCGAAATACAATACAAACGTCTTTTTAGTGAGGGATGAATGAAAAACACTGCCTGGGAAAATCTGTTTAAGAAATACTACAACGAGGCTCTCTTGTATGTGTTTTCGTTCTGCCACAATCGCACGCTCGCCGAGGATATCGTTCAGGAAGCGTATATGCGCGCAATCCGCTCTATCGACGAGGAAAAAGACGGCTTCAAGTTCTGGCTGTTCAAAGTGTGCCGCAATCTCTACTTCGATATGCTCAGAAAAAACAAGAGAATCGAAGGGATAGAAGGCGACTTGCAGTCGGACGACTCGCTTGTGGACGACGTGATTCAAAAGGACGAATATCGAGCGCTCTACAAGGCTATATCGCTCTTGAAAGACGGCTATCGCGAGGTCGTGCGGCTCTATTATTTCGACTCGATGTCCGTCAAGGAAATTTCGTCCATCGTCGGCGAATCGACTGACAACGTGAAGATTCAACTGTATAGAGCGAGGCTCAAACTCAAAGAAATTTTGGAGGCAAATATATGAATTTTGATGAAGCGTTCAAACACTATCGGGACGGTGTCGCCACAGAAGAAGAAAAGCAATTCGTAAAAGAGCAACTTGTAAAAGCCAACGAGTTTTTGCAAAACGAGTCCGTGCGCGAGGAATCGCCGGTTAAGGAAGCGGACGCGGAAGACGTGAAAAAAGCCAAAAAGAAATTCAAATGGCAATATATCGTCATTCCGTTCTGCTCGCTCGTTTGCGTGCTGGCAGTCATTGCCGCGATTTTGGGCGGCGTGTTCGGCTCGGCGGCGTCGTACGCCAAAAAGTCGGCGGTGTATTCCAAATCCGCTTGCATCGATATCGCAAAGGCAAAAGCGTTCGAATTTGTCAGCGATTCAAACAACTTCACATACGTCAACGTTGCAAGCAAAGACGACTTCAAAACCGAAGACGTGGACGCGGATTTCAACTACAACGGCAAAGATTTGAAGAGCAGTTATTACACATACATCGTCGAACTCGAAGTCAAGCGCAGCGATTTTGAAATCAAAATCGAGGTTGATACGAGAAACGGCGATTGCAAGGTTATAAAAGTCGATTGACCTTTCAAGGCGCAAAGCGCAAAGGCGTAAAATAGCATTTAAGGAACGTTTTTTCAAGGCGTTCCTTTCTTTTTATATTCTACAAAATATTCCACTAATTTTTGTATAGCGTTTGCATACAATAGTTGTATGTGGTCAAACGTGATTAGCATCGGCAAAGAGTACGGAAAGGAAATCGACTATATCCTCAAAAAACTGCAATGTACCAAAGACGTGTCCTACGCGACGGAAGAAAACGACGAAAGAATATGGATATATCTTGCTTCGTCCTGCGACGTTTCGCAAAAAATCGAAAACGAAATGTATCGCACGCTGGCGGTCGTGTTTTTGTCGTATCTGAAACTCAGATTCTTTTTGGAAAGATTGCCCGTTCACCGTATGTCGTACGCAAAGTGCGCGTTGCTCTGTTCGATGCTTCATTTTGACAAGGACTTCGAAGAAAACGTCGTGGCAAAGGTGTTGTCTGATTCGATGGACTACAACATAGACGGACTTTTCAACTTTCGTATGCGCTCGCTAAAAGACGCTTGGGCAGAAATAGCGGACGTAGCGTCGAGATTGCTCGAAGGAAGTGAGGGTGACAAAGACGTTTTCGACATAGCGGCGTTTATATCGGGAAGCGACGGCGGAAAGAACAGAATCGCAACCGACGGCAAAATCGTCGAGAATCTGACCGAAAGGCGCAGAGTCGAAATCGTGAGATTGTTCGACGAGGAAGAATACAATTTGCTTGACGCGATAATCAAGGAAAAGCCTTGCGAAATATACGTCGAGAGGAACGGTTTTTCGGACGGACTCAACAACACTTTGCGAAAAATCGCAAAAGTTATTGAAAAAGCATAAAACACGATTTGTGTTGCAATTTGTTGATTTTTAAAGATAAATGGCAAAATTTAGTGCTTTATAAAAGTATAAATACACGAAAAGTGTTTAGAATAGACAAATTGCAACACAAATCGTGTTTTATTGCAAAACTTGTTCGAAGGCGGAACGCGAGCCGCAACGGCGGCGAGAAAGCG
>URTQ01000064.1 GCA_900550855.1 uncultured Eubacteriales bacterium | reverse complement strand
GGGGTGCAACCCCACCCACAACTATTAATTATTCATTATTAATTATTAATTATTTGACTATTGCGTTATTCGCTTTCTTTTGTTATAATATTTACAATATTCATAATATGGAGGACAAAGTATGTCTTACGGTATTGACGAAGTCGATCTTATCTTCGATGAAATGAATGAAAAAATCGACAAAACAATGCAGAACTATATCACCGAATTGCGTTCTATTCGCGCAGGCAGAGCAAATCCGCATATTCTCGACAAAGTCGTCGTCGATTATTACGGAACGCCTACGCCTATCAACAATATGGCAAACGTTTCCGTTCCGGAAGCACGTCTTTTGGTTATCTCGCCTTGGGATAAATCTCAACTTAAAGCAATCGAAAGAGCGATTCTCGCCGCAAACATCGGCATCAATCCCAACAATGACGGTCACGTTATTCGCCTCGTTTTCCCCGAACTCACGGAAGAGCGCAGACGTTCCACCGTTAAAGAAGCGAAAACTCTCGTCGAAGAATCCAAAATCGTTATGAGAAACGCTCGCCGCGACGCTATCGACGAACTCAAAAAGATTCAAAAAGCGTCAACGATCACCGAAGACGATTTGAAGAACTACACAGAAGACGTCGACAAGACTCTTTCCAAGAACACCGACGAAGTGGACAAACTCTTTAAGGAAAAAGAGCAGGAGATTCTTTCGATCTGATGGGTGCAAAGCATATCGGATTTATAATGGACGGAAACGGCAGGTGGGCGGTTGCTCACGGTATGTCGCGCCAAGAGGGCTACGCTCACGGGCTTGTGGCTCTTTATAAGGTTGCCAAAAGGTGCAGCGAGCGCGGCGTGGAAGCGGTTTCCGTCTACGCTTTGTCAACGGAAAATCTAAATCGTCCGCAAGCCGAACTCGATTCCATATTCGAAGTGGTCGAAAAATTCAATTTGACCTACGACGGCGAATACAAGATTTCGTATATGGGCGATTTCAACAGCCTTGACGACAAACTTGCGTATTCAATCGAGCAAGTCGAGGAAAAAACTCGCGATAACAAAGGAATGTGGCTCAATATCGCGTTCAATTACGGCGCGAAAGCGGACATTTTGCACGCGGCAAAGGTTGCGTACGACCACGGCGAGTTTTTGGAAGATACGTTTGAAAAACATCTTTCCTCGTCGCATCTTCCGCCTCTCGACCTTATCGTGCGAAGCGGCGGCGAAATGAGATTGTCCAACTTTATGCTCTACGAAGCGGCGTATGCGGAACTAATGTTCCTCGACAAACTCTGGCCGGATATGGACGAGAGTGACGTTGACAAAATTCTCGACGACTTCGATAAGCGTGTGAGAAAATTCGGAAAATAACGGATTTTGTGCGAATTTCGACAAAATCCGATTTTTCGTTTGTAATTAGATATTTTTTGCAAGCGGTTTGCCGTTTGCAAAGCGCGTTTTTTGTTAAATCTGCGACTTAAACGCGCTATGAGGTGTTTATGCTGAAAAGAACGATTACTGCGCTTGTACTTCTGCTTTTCGTTGCGGGATTTTTGGTGTGCGGCTATTTTGAAAGCCCGATTTTCGTCGATATGCTGATTTTGCTTTTCTTGGCAGGGTCGGTTTTCGAAATGTACAAATGTTTCAAGAACGCAGGCTACAAGATGTTTGCTGCCCCCGTCGTCTTGATGCTTGTTGCGGCGTATCCCGTGTATTACACGATGCAATACTACGTCGGCGCAGGCGCAACGAGCACGAGCGCAGGCATTCAAGGTCTTTTGATGGTTCTTCTTGCAAGTTCTATGCTCGCGCTTACGATTTTCACGTTCAAACCTGCAAAACACACCCAAAAGGAAGTCGACGAAGCAAAAGAGCAGGGCGTTGAACTCGAACTCGATTCGCCAAAAGCGTGCGAACTCAAAGATTTGCTCGCAAATATTTTCATTCTTGTGTATCCGACGCTGTTCCTTATGAGCGCGTGGATAGTAAGTTACAAATACAGCGCGTTGTTTGCCGTTCCGTTTGCGATTTTAGTGCCGGTTCTCGGAAGCGATACGTTTGCCTACTGGTTCGGCTCTATGATAGGCGGAAAGAAACTTTGCCCAAAAATCAGCCCTAAAAAGACGATTGCGGGCGGCGTCGGCGGTCTTGTCGGCGGTATGGTGGTTTCGATGCTGTTCTGGCTTCTTTTCGAGATGTTTGCCGACAAATATCCGACTTTCATCGCAGGTTGCGGATATACGGCGTTCTTTGCGCACGATATAAGCGGTTGGCAATGGAAAAGCGCGCTCGTGTACCTCGCGATAGGTCTTATTTGCGGCGCGATAAGCGAACTTGGCGACCTTGCCGCTTCGCGTATTAAGCGTGCGCTCGGCATAAAAGACTACGGCAAGATTTTCCCCGGTCACGGCGGTTTTATGGACAGAATCGACAGCGTTATGTACTGCCTCGTCGTACTGCTCGTGGCGTTCTCTTGCATTTACGGTTATTGATTCTTTCATACGGATTTAATAATCGACGGTTATACTGACAATCGCAATCGAAAAATAATCGATTACATTTACAAAGACAATAAAAAATCCGCAAAAGACTTCAAATCTCTGCCTATGCGGCGCGCGGATTTTAAGGATAAAATGAAAACAATCACAATACTCGGAAGTACAGGCTCTGTCGGCAGACAAGTGCTTGACTCGATTTGCGCACACCCCGACGCATTCAAGGTCGTCGGGCTTTCGGCTTATACCAACGAATCGCTTTTGCGCGAACAAATCGAAAAATTCAATCCCACTCATTACTATTTTCCAAACGGCGCGGTTGAGGTGCAAAGTTCGCTTTTCGACTTTTTGGAAGACGACAAAACCTCAAAATGCCTTTCTTCGCTCGAAGAACTCGCAAGCATTCCGTCGGATATAGTCGTTTTGGCGGTTACGGGAATCGCAGGACTTTGGGCGGCTGTCGCCACGCTTAAAAGAGGCGGAACTCTTGCGATTGCAAACAAAGAAACTATCGTGTGCGCAGGCCGTCACCTCAAATTTCTCGAAAAGAAGTACGGCGGAAAGATTTTGCCGCTCGATACCGAACATTCCGCAATTTTCTCGTGCCTTAGGGGCGAAGATAAAAAGTGCGTAAGAAGCCTCGTTCTGACCGCAAGCGGCGGCGCGCTTCGCGACGTTCCCACAAGTCAACTTGCAAAAGTCAAGGCAGAGGACGCGTTGAAGCACCCCGTATGGAATATGGGCAAAAAGGTCACAATCGATTCGGCAACGCTGTTCAACAAGGGACTGGAAGTCATCGAAGCGATGCGCCTTTTCGAAGTTGAAGCAAAGGACGTTAAAGTGGTTATGCACAGAGAAAGCATAGTTCATTCGCTCGTCGAATTTACCGACGGCGGTATGAAAGGCTTGTTTTCCGTGCCGGATATGCGGCTTGCAATCGAAACCGCGCTTTATTATCCCGAACACGGCAAAGACAGCGTTGCGCCGCTCGACCTTGCAAAACTCGGCTCGATATCTTTTTCCGCACCCGATTACGACAGATTCCCGTGTCTTAAAATCGCAATAGACGCGGCAAACGCAGGCGAGGGCGCGTGCATTGCCGTATCCGCCGCAGACGAAGTGCTCGTCGAGGAATTTTTGAAAGGAAAAATCAAATATCCCGAAATCGCGACCGCGCTTTCAAAGGTGTTTACTAAATTCAAAAAGGTCGGAAACGTCGAACTCGAAGACGTACTTGGCATAGACGAGCAAGCAAGAAAATACACTTATTCTGTGATAGGAGTGAAATAGTGTTCTTAATTTGCGCAACTGCAAGCGAAGTTTTCACATATATCGGCTACGTCATCGTAGCCGTTCTTGCGCTTATGGCAATGATTGTCATACACGAACTCGGACATTACACCGCAGGCAAATTGCTCGGTTTTAAAATCGACGAGTTCGCAATAGGTTTCGGACCTGCAATCATCAAAAAACGCAATAAAAAGACGGGCGAATTGTTTACGCTTCGTCCCTTTCCCATAGGCGGATTTTGCGCTTTTCACGGCGAGGACGCCGAAGGCGCAATGGTCGACGAAAACGGAAATCAGGTCAAAGACGAAGACGGAAATATCGTAAAAGACCCCGACGCGTTCAACAATCAAAAGGCTTGGAAACGCCTTATCGTGTTGTTTTCGGGCGCGTTTATGAACTTTTTGAGCGCAATCGTCATTATCACGATATATTTTACCGCATACGGACAGTTGCTTCCGAACGTCGTGGGCGTGCGCAATACCGCAACGTATCAGAACGTTTTTCAAGAGGGCGACGTCATTCTCAATATCAACGGAAAGCAAGTCAACATTATGCTTCAAGAAGACTTGGACAACGCTTTCAAGGATTTGTCCGACGATTCGTACTTTTGGGTTTTGAGAGGCGGAAAACGCGTGAAAATCAACGCGCACAAAGTCTATTATAATCCGTTTGACGAGGACGACTTCATATATGCGATAAACGGAAAAGAACTCGAAACGCCTATCGTGTCAAGTGCGCTCGGCGAGTACGCAGAGCAAAACGGAATCGATCAAACGCAAAAAATTACGCTCGTCGTGGTCAAATACGGCGAGGACGGAAAAATCGTCGAACAAAGTTCTATGAGCGTGCAAAAAGGCGTGGTTGAGGGCGATTCCGACGGTTTTTACAGTTACGGATTCGGCATAACTCGCAGTCTTACGCACGCAAAACTTCCGTTTTTCCTCGCTTTCGGCAGAGCGTGGGGATTCAGTTTCTTCATCGTATTCAAGATTCTCGCATCGCTCGGCGCGCTCATTACGGGCAAATCGGGCATTGAAAACGCAGGCGGCACGATTACGACAATCAAAATGATGGCGCAGGTGTCGTCGCTCGGATTCGACAGTTTTCTGTACGTCGTCGCGATTATCTCGGCAAACCTTGCGGTTATGAACTTGTTGCCGTTTCCAGCGCTCGACGGAAGCAGAATGCTTTTTACGCTGATAGAAATGATATTCAGAAAACCCGTGCCGAGAAAAATCGAGGGCATAATCCACACGGTCGGACTCGTGCTGTTGATTGTGCTTGCGGTGTTCCTCGATATATTCCATTTGGTGAAAGGATAAAAGGGATAAATTATGACAGAACGAAAGAAAACCAGACAAGTTAGCGTGGGAAACGTGAAAATCGGCGGCGACGCGCCTATAACCGTTCAGTCTATGCTGAACACGAAAACCACGGATATCGAAGGCTCGCTTGCGCAAATAAACGCGCTTAAAGCGGTCGGTTGCGACCTCATTCGCCTTGCAGTACCCGACGAGGATTCGGCAAGAGCGTTTGGCATTATCGCAAAAAAGTGCGGTTTGCCGCTCATTGCCGACATACACTATAACTACAAACTTGCGCATATGGCACTCGACGCAGGCGCAAAGAAAATCCGTATGAATCCCGGCAATATGCGCGATTTTTCTCAAATCAAACCGCTTGCCGAAAGAATGATAGATATGGACGTACCCGTGCGCGTGGGCGTGAACGGCGGCTCGCTTGACCCCAAATACAAGGGAATGGACGAGGCGCGCGCACTTTGCGAGAGCGCACTCGAATGTGCAAACGTCTTTGAAAGCGTTGGTATGAAAGACATCGTGATTGCAATCAAGCACTCGGACACGCTTCTTAACATAAAAGCAAACAGAATGTTGTCGGGAATGTGCGATTATCCGCTTCATATCGGCGTTACGGAAGCGGGAACGCTTCGCACGGGGCTTGTAAAATCGGCAATCGGTATAGGAACGTTGCTCAGCGAGGGAATAGGCGATACCATTCGCGTTTCGCTTTCCACCAACGTTTGCGAAGAAGTGCTTGCAGGCAAAAAGATTCTTCAAACGCTCGGGCTTCGCAAAAACGCCGTGGAAGTGGTGGCTTGTCCGACTTGCGCAAGAACGGAAATCGACGTCGAAGGACTTGCAAACAAAGTCGAAACTATGACGGCAGGAATAAACAAACCGCTCAAAATATCCGTTCTCGGCTGTCCGCTCAACGGAATAGGCGAGGGTGAACACAGCGACCTCGGCATCGCGGGCGGAAAAGAAAAGAGCGTGATATTGCTTCACGGCAAGATTTACAAAACCGTGCCGAGCGAACGTCTTATGCAAGAATTTGAAAATATTTTGCAAGATGTTTTATCAAATTGACAAAAATATAGAATACTTTTCGACAAAAACCGCGAGAATTTTATGGCTACAAAGTTTTTTGAAGAATTTACGATAAGAAGCAACGGCGAGTTTCCGATGCTCAAACTTAACAGCGCGACCTACTATAAGGACAAAAGAGAGTTGGTCGTTAAGTTTATTATTTCCGCATTCGAGGTGCGCTCTTTCGACGAGGAAAGCAAAAAGAAAGTGCAATCGATAATCGAACAAATGTTTTCGGGCGTTTCTGTGAGTGTGCAGTACATAAGAACTTATGCGGACAATAACGTCGTAAAGAATAAGGTTTCCGAGTTTTTCAACCGCACGAATCAAATGATTTTCAGGCGAATAAACGACGATACGCTCAAAATCGAGGTGGGCGACAATGACATTGACGTGAAATTCGTTTTCGACACGCCGACCTACAAACTTCTGACCGCAGGGGATTTGCTCGCAAGGCTCGAAGAATACCTCGATTGCTCGTTCAATCAAAACATCGACATAATCGCCGAAGAAAGCCTCTATTCAGAGCAAAAAGAGGAAGATTTGGACATACATATCGACACGACGTTGCACGCAGATTCGGCATTGCGACTCGTGAGCGCGAGAGTGGGCGAGAAAGTGTATTCGAGAGGCAAAATCGACGGTATTTCGCAAATGCCGAACTATATCGTTGACGTAAAAGGCGCGTGCGACAACATCGTTTTGTGCGGAAAAATCTCGCAAATCGAGAAAAAATCCTACAAAAACAAGAAGTATAACCCCGACGACGCAAAGAGCGGACCGGAAACGTTGCCTTTCGTCAAATTCGTTCTCGACGATACGACGGCGAGAATCGAGGGTGTAAGTTTCGTCGGAAAGGACGAGGACGCAGACAAAATCGTCGCGCTCAAAGAGCAATCGCAAGTCATTTGTATGGGCAAAGTCACTTGGTCGCAATACTCTGGCGCGTGGTCTTTTCAGGTGAACGCGATGTTCGAAGCGGACATCGATTTTGACAGCATTCACCTCAAATCCGTCAAGCCGTTGCCCGAAAAATACGCGACGATTATGCCGCAAAAATACGTCGATATGTCGGAAAATACCTTGTTAGATGTCGAAAAACCGACAAAAGTCATAAGCGACTACTTTAAGGACAAAACCTTTGTCATATTCGACCTCGAAACGACCGACTTAAAGACGGAAATCGCAGAAATCATCGAACTTGCGGCGTTGAAAGTGGTGAACGGCGTGCCTACCGAAACTTTCCAAACTCTCATAAAACCGCTTGCGGCGATTCCCGAAGAAATAACCAACATCACGCATATTTCAAACGCAATGGTGCTTGACGCGCCGAACGTGGAAAGCGTGATTCCCGATTTCTTCAAGTTTGCGCACGGTTCTATTCTTTGCGGACATAATATTGCCGGCTACGATTTCCCGATTCTATCAAGAATCGGTGAAAAGAACGGATACGTTTTCAACAACGAACTTTGCGACACGCTGTTGCTTGCAAGGCGTTATCTTACCGAACTTCCGAACTGCAAACTCGAAACGATTTCCAAAGCGTACGGAATTTCGCACGAAAACGCGCACCGCGCTATGAGCGACGTGTACGCCACGTTCGGCGCGCTCGAAGAAATTGCAAAGAGAATGTAAAATCATATAATCGCAACCGAACGTACGCATAATCGCATAAGAGATTGTTGTAGCGGTCGAAAAGCGATTAAATGCGATTGTTGCAAAAGCGGTTATTGCAAAAGGATTGCAAACGCAAATGAAATCGTAAAATATATAAATATATTTTGCGTTATCGGCATAAAACGCTTGCAATGCGTGTTTTTATGTGATAGTATGTAAATACGATTAGTAAAACCTTACTAAGAGTGAGCGACGGCTCACTCTTTGTTTTAGAAGGGGCGATTCGACAAAAATCGGCTCGGAAGAGGTGCTGTATGGCAAACGAAATTGCGGTTGAAATCCGCGAAAAAGTGAAGAATCTCGCTCTCGAAGCAGTGGACGAAGCGGACGAGAATATCGAACTCGTGGACGTTGCGTTCTACAAGCAGTACGGAAAACTCACCGTCGAGGCACTTTTGTGGAAGAAGGAAGGAATCGACCTTAACGACTGCGAAAAGGTGCATAATCTGCTTTCGGCAAAACTCGATTCGATTGAGGACGACTTCGACGAGGATTACGTTCTTAACGTTTCGTCGCAAGGGCTCGACAGAAAAATCGTGACCGACGACGATTTTAGACGCTCGCTCGACACAGAAATCGAGATTTTCGACCAAAACAAGAAAAAATCGCACGGAACGCTTTTGAGTTTCGACGATGAAGACATCGTGATAAAAACCGACGGAAAAAATCCGAAGGAAGTTAAAATACAAAGAAATTTATTGACCA
>URTQ01000063.1 GCA_900550855.1 uncultured Eubacteriales bacterium | reverse complement strand
GGCGGTAGGGGAAACACGTGAGGAAGGGGGAATCTTTAATTTAGGTTGTTATATACTCATCTTATATTATGCGCGGGATTGAGGCGTTTTGACGTTTACGAAGCCTTGCGCGGCTTTGCAAAGCGGACATTCTTTCCAAGCCTCTTTCGACGAGGATTCGTAGCCGCAACCCGAGCAACGCCACGTCGTTGATTTCTCTTTTTTGTAAAGCGTGTCGTTTTTGAGTTGATTGTGCAAGTCCTCGAAGGTCTTTTTGTGTTGTTTTTCGACGTCGGCAAGCATTTTGAAGGTGTTTGCGATGTTCTCGAAGCCTTCCGAACGCGCCGTTTTTTCAAAGGATTTGTACATTTTGATTTCGGTTTCGTGGTCTTCGGCGGCGAGTTTGAAGTTGTCCGTCAAATCCCATTTTTCCTTGAACGGATATCCTGCGGTTATGTCGATGTTGTCGATTTGCTCTTTGCTCGATTGCTGAATGAGAGTGTACAAGAGTCTTGCGTGGTTAAATTCGTTGTACACGATTTTGTCCACCACTTCGGCGAGGGCGTTGTAGCCTTGATTGCGCGCGCCGTATTCGATAAACTGGTATCTGACGTACGCTTGCGTTTCGCCGACGTACGCGCGTGCGAGGTTTTGATAGGTTTTGCTGTCTTGAAGTTTCATATGCTTCTCCTTTTTTTGAATTATGCAAAGATTATTGCAATTTTTGCGGCGTTTTATTCGGATTTTTGACCGTAAAACGCAATATTTTCATTTACAATCAAAATGCGAAAAAGTCTTTTAATATCCGCGCGGAAGTGGTATCATTATATAGAAATAAAGTTTGGCAACTTCGGTTGCAGAAGGAGCTATATATATGAGCGATTGCACTCACGATTGCGGTTCTTGCGGGAAGGACTGCTCGTCAAGAATTACGTTTGAAAAGCAAAATCCGCTTTCCAACGTCAAAAAAGTTATAGGCATCGTCAGCGGAAAGGGTGGCGTAGGCAAGTCGCTTGTCACGTCGTTGCTTGCCGTAGGCAAGGCAAGAGAGGGCAAAAACGTGGCGATTTTGGACGCGGACATTACAGGTCCGTCCATACCTCGCGCTTTCGGAATCAGAGGCACGGTCGAGGGCGACTCCAACGGAATTTATCCGCGTTTGAGCAATTCGGGCATAAAAATCGTTTCGTCCAACTTGCTTTTGGACGACGAAACCGACCCTGTGATATGGCGCGGTCCTGTCATTGCGGGTATGGTCAAGCAGTTCTGGACGGACGTCGTTTGGGACGACGTAGACTTTATGTTTGTGGATATGCCCCCGGGAACGGGCGACGTACCTCTTACGGTGTTCCAATCCATCAAACTCGACGGCATAATCATCGTCACGTCGCCGCAAGACCTCGTGTCCATGATTGTCGAAAAAGCAGTGAAGATGGCAAACAAAATGAATATCCGCATTTACGGCGTCGTCGAAAATATGAGTTATATCGTATGCCCCGATTGCGGAAAGCATATCGAGATTTTCGGTTCGGGCAAGGTTGACAAAGTGGCAAAGGATTTCAACCTCAAAGTGCTCGGCAAGTTGCCTATGGACCAAAGAGTTGCGTTTGCCGTCGACAACGGCGACGTCGAGATTTTGAGCACGGACGGACTCAAAACCGCTTTGGAAGAAATTGAAAACTAAAATCAATTTTTTATGACGAAACGTGAATTAGCAGAATCAAACTTTGTGACAGGTTACAGTTGCGCGCAAGCGGTGGTCAAAGCCTTTGCGGACGTAACGGGCTTTGACGGCGAACAGGCAATGCGCCTATGTTCGTCTTTCGGCGGCGGAATGGGAAGGCTTAGGGAAGTGTGCGGCGCGGTGAGCGGTATGTTTATCGTGGAAGGACTTTTGGAAGGCTATTTCGACCCGACGGCAGAAAACGCGCAGTTGCAAAAAGCCGAACACTACAAACGCATACAAGAACTTGCTCGCCGTTTCAAAGAGCGCAACACGTCCATAATATGTCGTGAGATTCTCGGCGCGAGAGCGACCACGAATCCCACGCCCGACGAGCGCACGCCTGAGTATTACAAGACGAGACCGTGCGCAAGAATGTGCGGTGACGCCGCCGAGATTCTCGAAGCGTTCCTCAAAGAACGAAACATAATTTAACGGCAAAAACAAACGTTTATTGCCACAAAACCGACATATAAACGCTTGATTGTGCAAATAATAGGATTATGAGTTTTTACGACGTAGTGTACGAACAAGTCAAAAAGATACCGCACGGCAAGGTTGCGACGTACGGACAAATTGCGTGTTTGTGCGGTTCGCCTCGCGCTTCGCGCGCAGTCGGATATGCGTTGCATTTCAATCCCGACCCCGAGCATATCCCGTGTTTCAGAGTGGTCAATCGCTTCGGCAGATGTGCCCCTGCGTTTGCGTTCGGCGGACCTGACGTGCAAGCGAATCTTCTTCGCGCCGACGGTGTGGAAGTGGACGAGGACGGCTACGTCGATTTGTCAAAATACCTTTGGGACGGGGAATAAAACCAAATAGTTTCAAGACGTTATCGAATATAAAAAGCATATAAAAAACCGCCGAATTTCGACGGTTTTTTTGTTGTTTTTTGACGTTGTTTTTATTGATTTTTCGTTGCTTTCGTTTGCGGAAACGTCGGGATATAAAGATTTACTTCACCGGGTTTTCCATATAGGCGAGGTAGGCTTCCGCTTTTGCGGTGGCGGCAGATTCCGACGGTTTGCTCGTCGCAACGTAGAATTTGAGTTTGGGTTCAGTGCCGCTCGGACGTACGCAAATCCAGTCGCCGTTTTCAAGGTGAAGTTTGAAAGCGTTGGTTTTGGGAAGGGTGATATCCTCGACTTTGCCGTCCGCATAAGTCTTTTTGCGAGTTACGAAGTCGCTTTGCGCAAGCACTTTCGTGCCGTCGATTTCCTCGAAGCGAGTCGAGCGGATTTGCGCCATAATGTCTGCCATTTTTTGCATTCCGTCAAGACCGCCGAAGGTTATCGAGCGCGCCTTTTCAACGTAGTAGCCGAATTGTTTGTAGATGTCTTGAAGCACGTCGTAAACGCGTTTGCCGACAGAGTCGAAATAACACACCATTTCGGCAAACATCATACTTGCAACGACTGCGTCCTTATCGCGTGCGTGCGTTCCAACCAAAGAACCGTAACTTTCTTCAAATCCGAAAAGATAGGTATATTCGCCGCTTTGTTCCCATTCCTTGATTTTTTCGCCGATAAACTTGAAGCCTGTCAGCACGTCGAAAGTGGTTACGCCGTAACTCGTTGCCAAAGCGCGAGCAAGTTCGGTTGTGACGATGGTTTTGACGAGCGCGCCGTTTTTGGGCATAGCGCCGGTTTCTTTTTTGCGAAGGAAGATGTAGTTTGCAAGAAGCACGCCTATTTGATTGCCGTTGAGCAAGACGAATTTGCCCTCGTCGTTGCGGATTGCGATGCCCATTCTGTCTGCGTCGGGGTCTGTGCCGATGACGACGTCGCTTCCGATTTTGTCGGCAAGTTCAACGCCGAGTCGCAAGGTGTCCGCTTCTTCGGGGTTGGGCACGCGCACGGTTGAAAACTCGGTGTCGGGCAGTGCTTGTTCGCTCACGACGTTGACGGTGATACCCATCTTTTTGAGTATGGTCGTGACGGGAATATAGCCGCTTCCGTGAACGGGGGTGTAGACGATTTTTACGTTCTTGCCGAACTTTTCGACCGCTTCGGGCGAGAGGGAAAGTTTGCTTATCGTGTCGAAATAACTTTCGTCCACGCTCTTTCCGATGACGGTGATATGTTCGTGCACTTTCACGTTGTCAAGCCCTTTTATATTGTCGGCGGTGAGGTTGACGTCAACCTCGTTTATGCCGAAATAAGGGGTTTTGTCTATAAATTCTACCACTTTATCCGTCGATTCGGGCGACATCTGCGCGCCGTCCTCGCCGTAAACTTTGTATCCGTTGTAGATTTTTGGATTGTGCGAAGCGGTTATCATAACGCCTGCAATCGCGTTTAAGTGACGGATTGCGAACGAGCACATAGGCACGGGGTGAACGGCGTCGAACAAGAATGCGTTTATGCCGTTTGCGGCAAGCACTTTTGCCACCTCGATTGAAAATTCGCTTGAAAAACGGCGGGTGTCGTAGGATATTACTACGCCTCTTGCCATCGCTTCCGCGCCAAGAGTTTTTATGTATTCGGCAAGACCTTTCGTCGCGCGTCTTACGGTGAAGACGTTCATACGATTCGTTCCCAAATCCAACACGCCGCGCATACCTGCCGTGCCGAATTGCAACGGACAGAAAAACATTTCTTTCTTTTCTTCTTGCGTAAGGGAAGCAAGGCGAGCCTTGTCGCTGTCGCTAAGTTCGTTTGAAGCGAGCCATTGCTGAAAGTTTTTCTCAAAATCCATAACTTGAAAACCATCCTTGATTGATGACTGAATTATACCGCTATTGCGGTGCGTCTGTCAACGGTGATGTTTTCGTTCCTTTGAGAATAATTCGTTTTTGGGGTGCGTAGTTGTCCGAGCGCACGAGTACGGATTTTGCGAGTTTTCCGTTTTGGTAGTAGTCGAGCCAACCCTGCGATTTGAGTCCTTCTTTGCCGTAGGTGTCAATGACTTCTTTGCCTTGTTCGAGGGTGTCGTCGTCGCGGTATTCCACCTCGAAAGGTATCGAGCCGAGTGTCATAGACCTGCGTTTTATCTCGAAGTTGCCTATGCCGTAGATTTCGGCGCGAAGGTACTTTCCGTTTGCGCTCATACGCAAGGTTACGGGCGCGCAAAGCGTGTTGACGAAACGCAAATCGCTTGCGCTCGACACCATAGCGTCAAAACTCGGCGCGACGTAACTTACGGGCAGAGAGTGCGCCCTTACGCAAGTTATTGCAAGGTTTGCAAGCAACGCGCAGTTGTAGAGGGTGCTGGACACCTGACATACGCCGCCGCCCACGCCCTCGACGAAATCGCCGTCCTGAATGACGTACGCGGTTTTGAATCCGTTTTCAATCGTGCGCTTTCCCACAACGTCGTTGAAAGAAAACTCGTCCTCGGGATAAAGCACGAGTCCGTCTATTTTGCGAGCCGCGAGGGCAACGTTGTCCTTTCTGTTCTGTTTGCTGTCGCCGTAGTACGTCGAAAAATGCGCGATGAGTCTATACGCCTCGTTTTCCTCGTCGATTGCAAAAACTTTGTCGGGCATACTTAGTCCCCCTATTATTATCGTAGCGCAAAAGGCGAGTACAAAGAATACCGCTGCCGCGCTTGTTATTCGTTTGGCTTTCATATGCATAGTATGCGTAATACTTCGAAAAAGAGTCGGTTTTCGGCGAAATTTGTATGTAATAGTTGTGCTGGACGTTTTATATAGTGTATACTAGTGCGCAGAGAGAGAATGATATGAATACTTTAATTTTGGTTTTGTCGCTTGTCGCGGGCGTTGTAGGCACGGGACTGGGCGGCGTTATAGGTGTGTTGCTCAAAAACAGAGGCAACAAGATTATGGGCAGAGTTTTGAGTTTCGCGGGCGGCGTTATGGTCGGCGTCGTGACGTTCGAGATGTTGCCCGAAGCGATTTCCTGTTCGACAATCGAAAACTCGATAGAGCAGTCGGGCATACTTATCGCCGTTGCCGCGCTCGTTGTGGGTATGTTGGTCATATTCGGACTCAACAAACTTTTGGACGTTATAGAAAATATGCGCGAAACGCACAGAAGTATCGAAGAATTGCACCACGAAACGAAAGTTATCGAGGCAAACGACGCTTTGCTTTCGGACGGCACGAAGACGGTCAAAACGCAGGAAGTGGACAAAAAAACCTTGCTCAAAGCGGGCGTGATTATGCTTTTGGCAATCGCGCTTCACAATCTGCCCGAGGGTATGGCAATCGGCGCGACGGGTGCAAGCAACGCGCAAACGGGCATACTTATCGCAATCATAATCGCCGTGCATAACGTCCCCGAAGGTATGGCGATTTCCGCACCTTTGGCAAGCGGCGGCGTAAAGGGCTGGAAAACCGTTCTTCTCACCGCTTTGGCGGGCGCGGCAACCGTGCTGGGCGCAGTGATAGGTCTTGCCGTGGGCGGCATAAGCAAACTTGCGAGCGGAATTTGTATGGGACTTGCAAGCGGCGCAATGCTGTACGTCACGTTCTGCGAGATTCTGCCTCAATCCATACTTATGGAAGAAGGCAGAGTGCCTGCCGTAAGTATGCTTGTCGGCATAATCTGCGCAATGATTTTCGTTTTTGCTTTTTAAGGAAAATTTATTTCGTAAAATCGACCGTTTAGCGTCAAAGTCGTGTTACAATTTGGTCGATGAAAAAAGCCGTGACAAAAAAGGGTATATGCAAATATCTTACCTCGCCGTTCGACGTCGAGGTTTTTGCCACGCTAAAATCCTCTAATCTCACCGCAAAAGACGAGATAAAGGAAACGAAAAAATCTAATTTCGTCGTCGTTGCAAGAGAGCAGACGGGGGGTAGAGGCAGATTCGAGCGCAAGTTCTTTTCGCCAAAGGACTGCGGCGCGTATTTCAGCGCGGTTGCGGACGCGGACGAAGAAAAGTTGGAATATATCACCCCTCTTTGCGCCGTTGCGACGGCAAACGCAATCCGCGATATTTGCGGCAAAAACGCGCAGATAAAGTGGGTCAACGACGTGTTCGTGGACGGCAAAAAGTGCGTGGGGATACTTTGCGAGGCGGTTGCGAGCGAGGTTTCGTCGAATATCGACAGAGTTGTTATGGGCATAGGCATAAACCTTTTCGAGCCTAAGGGCGGATTCGACCAAAGCGTAAAAGACAAAATAGGAATCGTGGGCGAGGGCGTTTTCGACGTAGGGAACAGAATTATCGCCAAAACCCTCGACAATATATACGAATTGCTTTCAAATTTCGACAAGCAGAGCATAGCGGACGAGTACAAGCGGCTTTCTATGCTTATCGGCAAAACCGTGACCGTATGCAAAGTCGAAAAAGAGGACAAAACGGCGAAAGTTTGCGATATAGACGAAAAATGCAGGCTCGTCGTCGAATATCGAGACGGACAAATCGAAACGCTCGATTCGGGCGAGGTGAGAATAAAATGGTAAAATCGCAGAAAATACAGTCCAAATCGAGCAAAAACGCCGTGTCGAGAACGTTGCGTATCGTGCGCATAGCGGTGTTCGTCGCGCTTATAATCGTGGGCGCGTTCGTCAAATTCCCCATAGGAATCGTGCCCGTGTCTATGCAGTTTGCGTTTTGTATGTTCGCCTCTCTTATGCTCGGCGGACTCGACTCGTTCGCGTGCGTTGCGATATATATCGTTATGGGGCTTATAGGCATACCCGTGTTTTCGGCAGGCGGCGGATTTGCGTACGTTTTGCAACCGACTTTCGGGTATATTCTCGGATTTTTGATTGCCGCGCCCGTCGGCGGATTCGTGGCGAGAGGTCTTAAAAACGACGCGCGCTTAAATATTTTCCGTCTTTTGCTTGGCGCGTTCTGCTCGCTCGCAATCGTGTATACGGTGGGCGTGTTTTATATGTATCTTATGCTCAACTACTACGTCGGCACTGCGATGTCGATGTCAAAGGCGTGGATGGCGGGTTGCGCCGTGTTTTTGCCCACCGATTGCAGTTGGTGCGTGGTAGGTTCGCTCGTGACGTACGCCGTGCTTAAACGCTACAATCCTCGTCTTACGGTGAAAAAAGGTTACGAGTCGCAACCCTACGTCCGCGAAATCGACTGATTTTTGTGGTATTTGCCGCTTTTTCGTATTGAATTGACGAGATAAATGTGTTAAAATACTTTTACAATAATATTTATAGGGGTAGATTATGCAAAACGAAATCACCAAACCCACCGATCTTTTGAACGTCGAAGGCAATATTGCCGAACCGGGCTTTGCCAAAAAAATGCTTTACAACTACAATCGCGAAAACGTTACGGCAAAGAAAACCCGCCTCAAAGAGTGGGATTATTACTATATTTCAAACAAAGAGTTCGCTCTTTGCCTCACCATCAGCGATATGGGCTTCGTGGGCGCGCTCAGCCTTACGGTTATGGACTTCGTGACCCCCGCGCAATTCACAAATTCCGCAATATGCCTTTTCCCGATGGGCAAGTTCAATATGCCTCGCACGAGCGAAAAAGGCGATTGCGCTTTCAAAATCGGCAAAGTCGAAATGAAGTTTGAAAACGACGGCGAAAAACGTCACCTTACGGGCGTGTATCCCAACGCCGACAAGTTCGGCACGGACGTCAAATGGGACATCGTCATCACCGACGTTCCCGAAGAAAGTATGGTCATCGCAACGCCGTTCAACAAGAAAGGTCACTTCTATTTCAACCAAAAAATCAACTGTATGAGAGCGGAAGGCAGTTTTTGGCTCGGCGACAAGGAATGTAAATTCGACGGCGCGGACAGCCTCGCAACTCTCGACTGGGGTCGCGGCGTATGGACGTACGACAACACTTGGTACTGGGGCAGTTTGCAAACTCGCCTCAAAGACGGCTCGACTTTCGGTTGGAACATCGGCTACGGCTTCGGCGACACCACCGCCGCACGCGACGATATGTTCTTCTACACCGCCACACCCCC
>URTQ01000062.1 GCA_900550855.1 uncultured Eubacteriales bacterium | reverse complement strand
CACGGCTCTATCGATTTCGGACAAGGGGTCGAGGGCAGTTGCAACTGCGTGTTTATGGAATGTGCTTTGCGAATGGGAACGAACTCGTTTTACGACTATCTGTCCGCGTTCGGTCTTACTCGCAAAACGGGCGTGGATATGACGGGGGAAACGAGCGGCATATTCATTGACAGAAACCTCGTCAAAAACGTGGACCTTGCGCGCATAGGCTTCGGGCAAGCGGTCGCGGTTACGCCGATAGGACTTTTGGCTTCGACGTCGAGCGTAATAAACGGCGGAATCAAAGTTACGCCGCACGTTATGAGCGAGGTGAAGTCGAGTTCGCAAACGATTGCGAGTTACTCGCTGTCGGGCGGCGAAAGGGTTATATCCGAATCCACTTCCGACACTATGCGCGAACTGTTGCAGCGCGTCGTCACGACGGGAAGCGGCAAGGGCGCATACGTTGCGGGGTATAAGATACTCGGCAAAACGGGTACGGCGCAAAAGTACGAAAACGGTCAGATTGCAAGAGGCAAATACATATCGTCCTTTCTCGGATTTTCGGTGAGCGAGGGCGCAAACTACGGCGTGCTTTTCATCGTCGACGAGCCGCAAGGGTATATGTATTACGGCTCGCTCGTTGCCGCGCCTATGGTGGGCGACATATTCGAGAGCGTGTTTGCGTACTTGGGAATCGAGCCGCAGTACACGGGCGAGGAAAAAGAGATTATCGGCGAGGAATTTATACTTCCGTCCTTCGAGGGTATGAGCGTAAACGAAGCGAAAAACCAACTTCGCAAACTCGGATTGTATTGCGAAACGGACGGCGAGGGCAACGTCGTTACGGGGCAATATCCGCTCGCGGGCGTGAAAGTGGACAAGCGAAACGCCGTGCTTTTGCTGACCGAATAAAGCGAAAAGATTTTCCGTTTTTGTCTAAGATTGCGGTTGGGTTGATAATGTTTTCTACACTCATTATTATGAGTGTATCAACCCTTGGAGGACGCAACTTATGAAACTTGAAAATTTGCTTTACGGCGTAGAGATTCAAAAGACGAACGCGGATTTGAACGCGGAAATAAAAGAGATAAAAATCGATTCGAGAAAGGTTGAGGACGGCGATTTGTTCGTATGCCTCGAAGGCGTGAACGACGACGGCAACAATCATCTCGGCGAGATAAATTGCGACTTTGTCGCGCTCACTCAAAAAGAACCCGAAAGCGGAAAATACGTCCTCGTGTCCGACGCGCGCAAAGCGTACGCGCAAGTGTGTCAGAATCGGTTTTTGCGCCCTATGGAAGGTATGAAATTCGTTGCGGTCGTTGGTACGAACGGCAAAACCTCGACTGCGCATTATATAGATTCCGTTTTGTCTTTCGCAGGCGTAAAAACGGGACTTATCGGCACGGAAGGTCACTATATTCTCGGCGAAAAGGTGGGGCAGAGCCTCACAACGCCCGACCCGTACGAACTCAACGAACTGTTTTTCAAAATGCGCACGAGGGGCGTCGACGTGGTGATTGCCGAAGTCAGCGCGCACGCCATATATCTCGAAAAACTCGGCGATCTGAAAGCGGACGTTGCGATTTTGACGAACGTATCGCAGGATCATCTCGACTATTTCAAGGATTTTTCCAACTATCAAAGCGTAAAAATGTCCTATTTCGAAAACGGCAACGCCAAGACGGCGATAGTCAACGTAGACGACGAAAGCGGTCGCATACTTTTGTCGAGGTTGGAAGGAAGAAAGGATATAAAAACCCTAAGTTACGGCTTGTACAATCCTGCCGACTGTTTTGCGGTGAACGTCGTCGAAGACATAGACGGCGTGAAGTTCGTTGCAAATCTCAACGACGAGATAATCGATGTCAAATCTTCGCTTTTCGGCGAGTTTAACGTATACAATCTTTTGGGCGCGATGAGCGTTGCTTACGAACTCGGAATAGACGGCGAAACCATAATGCACGCGGTTAGGAAAATCAAGGCGGTAAAGGGCAGATTTTCCGTTTTACACACCGAAAAAGGCACGATAATCGTCGACTTTGCGCATACGCCCGAAGGTTTGAAAAACCTTTTGTCCACCGCCAGAACGATAACGAAATCGAGGCTTATAACCTTGTTCGGTTGCGGCGGCGAGCGCGACAAAACCAAGCGCGCGGCAATGGGCAAAATCGCCTCGAAATACAGCGATTATATAATTTTGACGAGCGATAATCCCAGAAGCGAGGACGCTTTCGACATAATCAAGCAAATCGAGTGGGGCGTTACGATAAAGGACGTAAAGTGCATAGTCGACAGACCCGAAGCGGTCAGATTCGCGCTTTCTGAAATGGAAGAGGGCGACACCCTCGTGCTTGCGGGCAAGGGCAACGAAAACTATCTCGAAATAAAGGGTAAAAAGATTCCGTACAGCGATTTCGATATGATTGCGAGGTACGCAAGGTGAGCGCTCTCGTAAAGATTCTGTTGTATTTTATAGCGTCGGTCGCGCTCTCGCTTATAGTTGCGCCGCTCGTCATAAAACTTATGAGCAAACTCAAAGCCAAGCAAACCGTTCTCGGCTACGTCAAACAGCACGAGTACAAGAGCGGAACGCCCACTATGGGCGGATTTATATTTTTGCTTCCGACGCTCGTATTTTCGCTCGTCGAATTTCAGCGATTTTCGCTCGTGGCGATAGCGGTCACGTTCGGTTTTTGCGTGCTGGGATTTCTCGACGATTTCATAAAAATCCGCTACGCTCGCAACCTCGGCTTGAAGCCCTATCAGAAGATAATCGGGCAACTCGGACTCAGTTTTGCGGCGGGTTGGTTCGTGTACGCTTCAAAGGACATCGGCGCGGCGATAAATTTGCCGTTTACGACCTATACGCTGAATATGAGTTGGGGGATAATTCCTTTCGTGGTGCTTGCCTACGTCGCGACGACCAACTGCGTGAATCTCACCGACGGACTGGACGGACTTGCAGGCTATTCGTCGGTCGCGTACTTTTTGTGGTTTGCGATGCTTTTGTATTTCGTCTACGACGACGCGATAAAGAGCGGCGACGGCGATTATGCAGAAGAGATTTTATCTCTTTGCGTTTTTTGCGTATCTATTTTGGGCGGATTGCTCGGATATTTGGTGTTCAACGGATTTCCCGCAAAGATAATGATGGGCGACACGGGTTCGCTCGCTTTGGGGGCGGCGTGCGCCACCGTCGCGATTTTTTCAAAAAATCCGCTTTTAATCGTCACATCGGGCATAATGTACGTCGTATCGGGCATATCAGTTATATTGCAGGTGCTTTACTACAAACTCACCAAGAAGCGCATTTTTCTTATGGCGCCGTTTCATCACCACTTAGAGATGAAAGGCTACCACGAGTCTAAAATCGTGACGATATACTTTGTGGCGAGTATGGTAGGGGGCGCGCTGACGCTGATATTTGCGAGGGCGATATGAAACTTGTCGGCAGAAACGTCGTTGTATACGGCGCGGGAGCGAGCGGTATTTCCGCATACGAATTGTTGAGAGAAAAGGGCGCGAGGGCGATTGTTTACGACGACGACCCGACGCGCGAGCGAGCGACGAGCAGTATAGGCGTATTCAAGGACGCCGATTTAATCGTGTTGAGTCCGGGGGTAAATCCCGACAAGGACTTTCTTTTGGACGCGAGGCTTGAAAACAAAACCGTCACGAGCGAGTTGAATCTCGCGTCGAGCGTGTGCGTTGCCGAGCAAATCGCGATTACGGGAACGAACGGCAAAACCACGACAACGCTTCTTATCGACCACATTCTCAAAAGGGCGGGAATACACTCGCACGCCGTAGGCAATATAGGCGTGCCGTTTTCCTCGATTGCCGACAAACTCGACGCAACGGAAACGGCGGTTATCGAAGCGAGCAGTTATCAACTCGAAAACAGCGCGGGATTCTCGCCCGATATCGCGGTTTTGCTCAACATAAAACCCGACCATTTGACCCGTCACGCGACGATGAAAAACTACGTCAACGCAAAGGCGAATATCTTCCGCGCGCAGAGCGAGAGCGATTATCTTGTGTTCAACGCCGACGACGAGGAAGTGGCAAACCTCGTTTGCGAAGCGATATCGCAAAAAGTGCCTTTTTCGACCGACCATACCGAGCCGAGCGGCGCGTATATTTCGTCGGGATTCGTATGTTTCAGAGGCAATCCGATTATACCCGTCGATGAAATCGACTTCAAGGGCGACGAACTTCAAAACGTACTCGCGGCGGTTGCCGTGTGTATGATAAAGGGCGTGTCGGCGTTCTGCACGGCTTCCGCGCTTGCCGATTTCAAACGTCCGCATTATCGCAGACAACTCATTGCGATTGCCGAGGGCGTGTACGTCTACAACGACAGCAAGTCCACCAACGTGTCCGCGTGTCTGTGCGCGTGTTCGAGCGTGGGCGATTGCGTGCTTATGCTCGGCGGACAAAAGGGCGGCGAGGATTTTGCGGATTTGTTTTCGCGCTTGCCGAACAACGTCAAAGCGGTTACGGCGCAAGGCGAAAACGCGGACGTAATATATCAGGCGGCAAAAACTTGCGGCTTCGACGACGTTCGAGTTTGCGACAGCCTCGAAAGTGCAATATCCGAAGCGTTCAAGGCGGCAAAGGAACTTAAATGCGAAAGCATACTTTTCTCGCCCGCGAGCAAGAGTTTCGATTTGTACGAAAACTTTGAAGAACGCGCGGAAAAATTCGATTCGCAGATAGCGAATTATCTCTCGAAAAGATGAACCGCGCAAACGCTTTCGACACGCGCTCGCATAATGCGAGCGCAAGCGTATATCCGAGTGCGAGCGCACATACAAGCGCAAGCGAATATGCGAGCGGCGCAAGTACGGGCGAGTACGAACGCGAGGGCAAGCACGCAAGCGCAAGCACGGGCGAGCGCACCCATAATGCACGCTCACATAGCGCGCACGACGGAAACGCACGCACCGAGAGCGTACGCGCACTGCGTGTATACGCGGACGAGCGAGCGCGCGCTCTGCGCACGCCTCGCGCATACGGTAGCGCACGAGAAAAACGCGCGTACGGCAGACGAGCGAAAGCAAGCAAGGCGGAACGTATGCCGTCGCTTTCCTTTATCGGAAACGGCAGGGGGGATTCCGTCCTTTCGATAGTTGCGATATTGCTCAGCCTTTTGGGACTTTTGTTCATATATTCCGCTTCTTGCTACTCGGCAAAGGTGCAAACGGGCGACGCTTTTCATTACGTCAAAACGCAAGCGGTTGCGCTTCTTCTCGGCGTGTTTTCGAGCGTGCTTTTGTCAAACGTCAAATCCTCGACTCTCAAAAAGGTTTCGCCGCTTTTGTACCTCGTCGGACTCGCGCTTCTCGGTATGGTTTTTCTTCCGGTTTTGGGCGTTGAAAGTTACGGTGCGAAAAGGTGGCTCAATCTCGGATTTTTCACCGTACAACCCAGCGAATACGCCAAATTTTTTATGGTTATGGCGATTGCGAGATTCGCAAGCGAAGCGGATATGAAAAAGTTTGTCAACGTGCTGTTCGTCTTGTTTTTGGGCGGCGCGGTGTGCGTGCTTATTATGCTCGAACCGAATATGTCCATAACTATGTGCGTGGTGGCGGTGGTATTCGCAATGCTGTTTGCAAGCGGCGCGAGAATAAAACATCTTGCGCTTTTGATTGTGCCGGTCGTGCTCGGCGCGGTCGCGCTCATACTCGTAGAACCCTACCGTATGCAACGGCTTTTGGCGTTTCTCGACCCGTGGCAATCGCCGCTTGAAGAAGGCTATCAACTCATTCAATCCTACTATGCGCTCGGAAGCGGCGGACTTTTCGGCGTAGGACTGTTTCAATCGAGGCAAAAGTATCTGTTTCTGCCTTTTGCGGAAAGCGATTTTATCTTGTCGATAGTGGGCGAGGAAACGGGCATATTCGGCATAGCGGCGATTATGATTTTGTTTTTCGTATTCGCAAAGCGAGGACTGAAAATCGCAAAAGAGGCGTCGGACAGATATTCGTGCTATCTCGCGCTCGGCATAACGGCGGTTACGAGCATACAGGCAATGCTCAATATGGCGGTTGTATGCGGCGCGATACCGCCGACGGGACTTCCGTTGCCGTTTATGAGCGCGGGGGGCAGTTCGCTCGTTGCGTACTTGTGCGCGGTGGGCGTATTGCAGAGTATAGCCAAAAATTCCGCGCCCTATCTTCAACCGACGTCGTTTGCGCAACTATAACACGACCAAACGTCAAAATACGAGGAATTATGTCAAATCAACACTTAAAAATTATCGGCGGCAACCAACTTTTCGGCGCGTACGAGGTACACGCGGCAAAGAACGCCGTTTTGCCCATACTCGCCGCAGGACTCTTGACCAAAGAGGACTTAATCGTCGAAAACTGTCCTTACATAACCGACGTCGAAGCAATGGCGAAGATGCTTGCCGCGTTGGGCGCAGACGTCGCGCGCGACGGCAGACGCATTATCGTGCGAGGGCAAGCCCGCACGCCACGCGTGAACGACGAACTTTGCAAGGATATGCGCTCGTCTATGTTTATGCTCGGCGCGCTTTTGGCAACGGTTGGCGAGGTGGAAACTTCGCTTCCCGGCGGTTGCGACATAGGAAGCAGACCCCTCGACATTCACCTTGACGGACTCAAAAAAATGGGCGCGGAAATAACCGTTGACCAAAGCGGCATAAAGTGCAGGGCGGCAAAACTCATCGGCGCGAAAATTCTTATGAAATATCCGTCCGTCGGCGCAACAGAAAATTTGCTTATGTGCGCGGCTTTGGCAAAGGGCAGAACCACGCTCGTGAATTGCGCAAGAGAACCCGAAATCGTATCGCTCGTCGAGTGCTTGCGAGCAATGGGCGCACGCATACGCGGCGAGGGTACGTCGGTTATCGAAATAGAGGGCGTAAAGGAACTTTCGGGCGCGAGGTTTACGCCCGTCGGCGACAGAATCGTTGCCGGAACTTTGCTTTGCGCGACGGCGGTATGCGGCGGAAACGTCAAGATATACGGCGCAAACAAAAAGCATTTGGGCGCGGTGATAAACGTGCTTCAAAACAAGGATTGCAAAATCGAGGGCGACGAAAACTATCTTCGCGTGCGCTCGAACGGGCGTATGCACGCTATGCGCGTATCGACCGCGCCTTATCCGCTTTTTCCCACCGATATGCAACCTCAACTTTTGAGCGCGGCTTGCTTTTCGGACGGCGTGAGCGTAATCGACGAAACCGTGTTCGAAAACCGCTTTGCCCACGCTCGCGAACTTGCAAAACTCGGCGCGAGAATAAAGATAACGGACAACACGGCGACGATAGAGGGGTGCGGCAAATCCGATTCGCCGTATATGATAAGCGGCGGACAGATGAGTGCGAGCGACTTGCGAGGGGGTGCGGCTCTTTGTATCGCCGCGCTCAAAATATCGGGGGAAAGCGACGTGTACGGACTCGAATACATAGACAGAGGCTACGAGAATATCGAGGATATGTTCTTCTCGCTCGGCGGCTACGTCAGGCGCACAAAAGACAGATAAACGCGCCTCTTTTCACGATAAAACGCCTGTATAGACAAAAAATAGGCGGATTCTGCAATTTTTTGATAAAAATGTCTTCCCTATCGCGTTTATCATGATGATGTTCGGCATCCCATACTGCGCCACACAATCATTTTTGGTAAGCTACGCCGAAGCAAGGCACCTTAGTGTCAGCATCAGCCTGTTCTTTCCGGCTTACGCCGCAGCGCTGCTTATTTTGCGCCTAAGCCTGAAGAATTATTTTGACACAAAGCCCTTTGGCATGTTTTTTGCAGCAAGCATTGTAAGCACCTCGCTGGCACTGTATTTTCTTGCCACTATGCAAACCAATGCCGGGCTTCTTGCAGCAGCTGTATTTATGGCTGGCGGCAACGGCATAATGTTTTCCGTATGCCAATCAACCGCTATGCTGCTTGCACCTAAAAACAAACGCGGGCTTGCCAACAGCACTTTTTATATCGGCATTGATGTCGGCATGTCGCTCGGCCCGATTATTGCCGGATTTTTTTACCAGCATTTTGCCATTACGCTGTTTTACCCGCTGTTTTTCTTTACCATACCGTTAGCCATAATTGCTTTTTTAGTTTACCGGCACATTGCCAAAAAGTTAAAACAGGCTCATGCCTGAATAAGCACTTCTATAACGCCTTACAGCAGATAACAGCTTTGACAAAACCTACACTAAAAGGTATAATATAAAAAGAAATAGCCGATGGTGCTGCGTCGGCTCTCTCTAAATTTCATAAGTATTTGAAAAGAAGCCACGTACCAATATGTGGCTTCTTTTTATGTCTTAAAAGTTAATTACTTTTTAGACAAGATAATAGCAATCAAAGTACCGAAAGCTACCATTAACGATAAGGATTCGTAAACTGTCATGCTATCACCTCCGTTTCGGAGGAGCCAACCCATCGGCTAAATCAAGTATAAAATTATAACGCAAAAATATGTTTTGTAAAACAGTTTATTTTTAGCCAACAATTCGTTTAAAGCAAACAAATACACAAAAGCACAACATTATTTAAAAATGTTGTGCTTTTATTTTTTACACCATCTCAGCAAAATGCCAGAAAAGTTTTATGTCATAAATGATGA
>URTQ01000061.1 GCA_900550855.1 uncultured Eubacteriales bacterium | reverse complement strand
GGAAAAATGTCTATAACGAGGTCGAGTCCGTCCTTTGCGCCGAGCAAAAAACAGTCGTAAACCTTCACCTTTTTGACAATGCAAACGACGATGAGAAGTATGAGAAGGACAGGCAGTATATACATACTTACGCTCATAATCCACCTCTTTGCGATTTTGCGCCTAATTTACTGAACGAGGGTTTTATTTTACGATTTACGCTAAATAAAGCGCTTGTTTTGTCGTTTGAATCGTTTTTATTCTTTTTTAGCGAAAGCACTTTGCAAATAATCATTCCGCACAAAGTGGCTATGCCGCTGGATATCAAAGTGGGCAAAATCACGTCGGACGGACTTTGCGAATTTGCGCTTGCTCTAAGCGCAATCACGGTTGCGGGAATAAGTTGAATGGACGTTGCGTTTATCACAAGCAACATAATCATATTGTCTGTTGCTCTGTCGCTTCCGTCGCTCATCGCGCTCATTGCTTTTATGCCTGCGGGGGTTGCCACGCCGCCCATTCCGAACATATTTGCGGCAAGGTTCACGCAGATTTTGTCGTACGCTTCGTCAGACTCGTTTTTGAAAATTTTGCACACGACGGGGCGCAGAATCTTCGACAGTTTTTTGTCGAGGGCGGTTGCTTCCACCATTTTCAAAACGGACAGCCATACGGCGTATATCGCGCAAAGTTTGAAGGAAAGTTCGATTGCGCCGCGCACGCCTTCTATCATCGTGGGAAATGCGGATTCGGGGGACTTTATGGTCATAAGAATCAAAGATATTGCCGTTATCAGCAGAAATGCAACGTTCATACGATATTGTATTTTTCGCCTCGCGCGCATATGCACTTATGATTTACTTTTATAAATAAAAGATGTATAATGTATAAATCAATCCAAAAGGCGGGCATCATTAGTCTGCCGACGAGGTGAATATGCAAGACAAAAAGAAATTTTATATGACCACGGCAATCGCCTACGCTTCGGGCAAGCCACACATCGGAAACACCTACGAAATCGTATTTTCCGACCTCGTTGCAAGAGCAAAGCGTATGGAAGGTTACGACGTGTTTTTCCAAACTGGCACTGACGAACACGGTGAAAAAATCGAACTCAAAGCGCAAGCGGCAGGTATGACCCCCAAAGAATTTGTGGACCAAAAAGCCGCAGACATCAAGCGCATATGGGATTTGATGGACACCACCTACGACAAATTTATCCGCACCACCGACAAAGAGCACGAAGAGCAGGTGCAAAAGATATTCGAAAAATTCTATAAACAAGGCGACATCTACAAAGGCTCGTACAAGGGCTGGTACTGCACGCCCTGCGAGTCGTTCTGGACGGAAAGCCAACTCGTCGACGGCAAATGCCCCGACTGCGGCGGCAAAGTCGAGATGGCGGAAGAAGAAGCGTATTTCTTCAATATGAGCAAATACGCCGACCGTCTTTTGAAATACTACGACGAACATCCCGATTTCATCGTTCCCGTATCCCGCAAAAACGAGATGGTCAACAACTTCTTAAAGCCCGGACTTCAAGACCTTTGCGTGTCGAGAACGTCGTTCACTTGGGGTATTCCCGTAACGTTCGACAAACGTCACGTCATATACGTTTGGCTTGACGCGCTCACCAACTATATCACGGGCATCGGCTTCGATACCGACGGCAATTCGAGTGACTTGTACAAAAAGGAATGGCCGGCAGACGTTCATATCATCGGCAAAGACATCGTGCGTTTCCACTCGATTTACTGGCCCATTTTCCTTATGGCGCTCGGCGAGCCGCTTCCCAAACAGATTTTCGGACATCCGTGGCTGTTGCAAGACGGCGGAAAGATGTCAAAATCCAAAGGCAACGTCATTTACGCAGACGACCTCGTGGACTATTTCGGCGTGGACAGCGTGAGATATTTCCTTCTTTCGCAAATGCCTTTCGACAACGACGGCGTGATAAGTTGGGACTTGGTTATGGACACCATAAACAGCGAACTCGTCAACGTGTACGGCAACCTCGTTCAACGCACGATTGCTATGACCAACAAGTATTTCGGCGGTATCGTTTGCGACAAGGGCGTGAGCGAACCCGTTGACGACGAACTTAAATCCGTCGCAAAAGCGGCAAGAGATAAAGTGTTTGCCAACGTCGACGCATACCGTTCGGCAGACGCATTGAGCGACATATTCACGGTTTTGCGCAGAGCCAACAAGTATATCGACGAAACTATGCCGTGGGTGCTTGCAAAGGACGAAAGCAAAAAGGACAGACTTTCAACCGTGCTTTACAACCTCAACGAAACGATTGTGATTTGCGCGAGTTTGCTTGCGCCGTTTATGCCGTCCACCTCTCAAAAAGTGGTCGAGCAATGCGGAACGACTTTGAGAGAGTATGCAGACCTCGACAAATTCGGACTTTTGCAAAACGGAACGAAAGTTGCGGAAAATCCTGCGCACCTCTTTGCGAGAATCGACGTTGACAAGGTGAAAAAAGACTTGCTCGCAAAGGGTATCGTCAAAGAGGACAAAACAGAAGAAACGCCCGAAAAACCCGAAAAGAAAGAGAGTGTAAAAGAGGAAAAGAAAGAAGATAAAAAGGCGGAAAACGTCGTTGATTTGAGCGAAATCACAATAGAGGATTTTGCAAAGATTAAACTGCGCGTAGGCAAGATTCTCACCGCCGAAAAGGTTGAAAAAGCCGACAAACTTCTCAAATTTTCCGTGCAAATAGGCGATGACACTCGCACGATAGTGAGCGGAATCGCAAAATACTATACGCCCGAAGAAATGGTGGGCAAAAACGTCGTTGTCGTGTACAACCTCAAACCTGCCAAACTTCGCGGAATAGAGAGCCAAGGTATGCTTCTTTGCGCTTGCTTCAAAAAGGAAGACGGCAGTGAAGAAGTGGTGCTCGTATCCCCCGAAAAACCCGTCGAAAGCGGCAGCGTGGTGAGATAAGTCGGCTATGTTGATTGACACTCATTGCCACTTAAACGACGAGAAACTGCTTTGCGACGTCGACAGAATCGTCGAGGATTTTGCAAAGGACAATCTCGAAAGCGCGATATGCGTCGGCTACGATATGCCGTCGAGCGAACTTGCGGTGACGCTTGCAAACAAGTATGGCAAAGTGTATGCGGCGGTGGGTGTGCATCCTCACGATGCCGACACTCTCGACGACGAGGCGTGCCAAAGATTGCTCGAACTCGCAAAGGACGGCAAAGTCGTAGGATTCGGCGAAATCGGACTCGATTACTATTACGATTTGAGCGAAAGAGAAGTGCAAAAGAGCGCGTTTGCAAAGCAAATCGAACTTGCAAATCAAGCGAGTTTACCCGTGGTTTTGCACGTTCGCGACGCATACGAGGACACGAGAAAAATCCTTTTCGATATGTGCAATTACATTCAAAACGGACTGCTTTTGCATTGCTATTCGGGGTCGAGCGAGTATGTGAAAATCTTCGATAAACTGGGCGCGTACTACGCGTTCGGCGGCGCGATAACTTTCAAAAACGCAAAGCATAATCTCGAATCGCTGGCGGTCGTAGCAAAAGACAGATTGCTTTTGGAAACAGATTGTCCGTATATGACGCCCGTGCCGTTTAGAGGCAAAACCAACGAACCGAAGTACGTCGCGCTCGTTGCCCAAAAGGCTGCCGAAGTGCTCGGCGTGAGCGTGGAAGAAATCGAGAATACCACCACGCAAAACGCAAAACGGCTGTTTATGCGCTTAAAATGAGTGTGTAAAACCTCGATTTTGTCAAAATTGCAAAATCGAAAAACGATAGAAACAAAATCCAGAGAGTATATAATGACCAACAATTACGTTTATGAATTCGGCGACAGTTTGTATCTCAACATCACCAACCGTTGCCCGAACAACTGCGAGTTTTGCATTCGGAACATCAAGGACGGCGTGAGCGGAAACGACCTTTGGCTTCTCAAAGAACCAACTTTCGAGGAACTTGTGGACGACGTCTCTATGTACGATTTGTCAAAGTACAAAGAGGTTGTTTTCTGCGGATTCGGCGAGCCGATGTGCAATCTGTCTATGATTTCGCAAATCGCGCCTTACCTCAAAAAGAAAGGTTGCAAAATCCGTATCAATACGAACGGACTCGGAAATCTCATCAACAAGCGCGACGACGTTGCAAAACTCATTGCGCCGTACATCGACAGCGTGTCCGTGTCGCTCAACGCTTCGACGCCCGAAGCGTATCAGGAAATTTGCAGAAGCAAATACGGCGAGGCGGCGTTTGACGCTATGCTCAAATTCACCAAAGACTGCGTAGACGCAGGCATCGACACCACTATGTCGGTGGTCGATTTTATCGGCGAGGACGAAGTCAAGGCTTGCGGCGAACTCGCAAAAAGCGTCGGCGCGCATTACAAGGTGCGCGAAACGATAAGAGAGGACACCGAGTATTAAGAAAAAACAGCAGACATCTCGTGACCACTGTTTTTATCTTTTGTACTTCGATTGTTCGTCCGATGTGATTTGACGTTTTATCTTCGGTACGATAGTAGTATGTGTCAAACCGATCGGTGCATACGCGCATTTGAAAGGAAATAAATGGAAAATAACGGCATAAAAGACATAATACGCGGCGTAAACTTCCGCTTCAACAAGGCTCTGGGTCAAAACTTTATCACGGATTCGAACCTTCTCGACGCAATCGTTGCGGACAGCGGCATAACGGGCGACGACGTCGTCGTCGAGATAGGTACGGGTGCGGGTACGCTCACTCGCGCCATTGCCAAAGTCGCAAAAAAGGTGTACTCGTTCGAGGTCGATAGAAACTTAGAGCCCGTGCTTGCGCTCTCGCTTCAAGGCGTTGAAAACGTCGAAGTCGTGTTCCGCGACGTCCTCAAAATGAAAGACGACGACCTTGCCGCAATCGTGGGAAGCAAATTCAAAGTGGTTGCGAATTTGCCGTATTACATCACAACGCCGCTTGCCATGCGCTTTATCGAAAGTTCGCTCGACGTGGAATCCGTCACGATTATGGTGCAAAAGGAAGTGGCTCTTCGCTTCGTCGCAAAGCCGAACACGCCCGACTATTCGGCAATTACGCTTGCAATAGAGATGGCGGGCGACGCGCACATCACGAGAAACGTGTCGAGAAATATGTTCTATCCCGCTCCGAACGTGGACAGTGCGGTCGTGCGAATAGATATAAACCGTCACAAACTCGACGGCGAAAACGAGGCGCTTCTTCACAAACTCGCGCGCTCGTCTTTCGCTATGAGAAGAAAGACGCTTGCAAACAATCTTTCCGTTGCGTTCTCGCTCGGAAAGCAAGAGGCGACTCAAATCGTCGAGGAAGCGGGATTTCAGCCGCTCGTAAGAGGGGAAGCGTTGTCTCTTGACGATTACAAAACTTTGTCAAAAACGCTTGAAAAGCACATAAAATAAGAAGTATGGTCAAACACAAATCTCACAACTTAACGGGAATACTGTTCTGCTCGTTGTGTGCGCTGGTTTGGGGCTTTGCCTTCGTGGCACAGCAATCAGCCGCTTCCGACGTGCCTACTTTCACGTTCAACGGATTGAGATTTTCGCTTGCGGTCGGCGTTATAGGCATATTCGTTTTGATAAATATGCTCGTCGACAAAAAGAAGGGTACGAAGCGCACGGGGTGGAACAAATCCACGTTGATAGGCGGCGCACTGTGCGGTTTGAGTTTGTTTATCGCAAACAATCTGCAACAGTACGGAATCGCGCATACCACCGTCGGCAAAACGGGATTTATCACCGCGCTGTACATCGTCATCGTGCCGCTTCTCAACGTGCTTTTGAGAAGGCGTATTCCCGCGAACGGCAAATTCGCAATCGTGTTTGCGGTGCTCGGATTCTACATTATGTGCATAAACGGCGACAGCGGACTCACCTATGCGGACGCGATGTTGCTGCTTTGCGCCATTATGTTTTCCCTTCAAATTATGTTCATAGACGTATACGTCGACGAGTGCGACCCGATTAAACTCACGTTCGTACAGTTCGTCGTGGCAAGCCTTTTGAGTTTGCCGGCAATGGCAATCGAGGGCTTCCCGCCTGCAAGCGCGGTCGGACAAAACATAATTCCCATTCTCTACGTCGGCATAATGTCGGCAGGCGTGGGATTCACCTTCCAAACCATAGGGCAGAAGTACGCGCCGCCCGAACTTGCCACGCTCATTATGTCGCTCGAATCCGTCATAGCGTTTATCGGCGGCGTTGCGTTTTTGCACGAGAGTTATTCGGCAAAAGAGTTTGCAGGTTGCATAATAGTGTTGCTTTCGGTGTTCCTTGCGCAACTGAGCGTGCCGCACACTATGCTCAAAGCAAACCACAGCAAGTTCTTTATAGACTGACGAAGAAAATTGCGAATAATAACACGAAAAACACAAAACACGCACTTTGAGTGCGTGTTTTTGCTTGTTAAAACGCTTGTTTTGCGTATTAGTTGAAAATTCAATCTTCCGACTTTTGATAATCGAGGATAGTCGCAACGCCGTCTTTAACCGTAAATCTGACGTTGTAGCAGTCGAATTTCATACCGTAAATTCTGTCGTCGTCCTGATAGGACGGGCGAGGGTCTTGCGCTATGCAAGATACGATTTCTTGCTTTATGTCCTCTTGCAAATCGCCGAGAACGTCAACGTTTTCCACTTTCAAAAGGTGGGTTATATCCTCTGCGAATCCGCAAATCGCACTCGGCACGCAATCGGTTTTGAGATAGGGTTTCACGTCGTATATCGGCGTTCCGTCCAAAATGTCCGCGCCTTCCACAATCAGCACTTTGCCTTGCTTTGCGTCCTCTACGCCGACGAGTTTTACCAAACTCAAGCCCAGCGAGTTGGGACGGAAAGGCGAGCGTGTGGCAAAAACGCCCATTTTCGTGTTGCCGCCGAGTCGGGGCGGACGTACCGTCGCGCACAACTCGTCGCGGTGCGCTTTTGAAAAATCGAATATAAGCCACAAGTGCGAAAAGCCCTCGATTCCTCTTAAAGCGTCGGGGTTGCGATATTCTTTTTCAAACACGACGGTGCTTTTGGTCGCGACCTTTCCGCTTTGGCGCGGTATGCCGAACTTTTCCTTGAACGGCGTATGTATAATTGCAATCGGTTTTATTTCCATATCTTCCTCGAAACCTTGTTGACATAAAAATAATAACACGATTTTCTCGTTTTTCATAGACTTTTCTGCGCGAGTTTTCGACGTAATTTTTATCGTTTTTTGCGGCGATTTATACGGTTTTTCGATATGCGCTTTCGATGCGGCACATTTCGATATTTTCTTTTAGAGTCGCGCGCAAAAGCCGTTGCGATTGTTCCGTGTTTTGCCGCGAGGTCGAAGTTATCGTACTTTTGTAAAAAATCGCTCTTGAAATGACGGCATTTTTGTTTTATACTTTTCGTATAATCTTTTATATCTTGTCGATATAAAATTTTGATATAGGACGGAGGAAATTATGAAAAGAACTTATCCGAGTTGGTTAGAGGGTCAACTCAACAGCAAGCAAACCGAGTATACGAAGCCTACCAAACTGCTCGGCGACGACGGCAAATTGCTCGCCCCCGGTTGGGCAAGACACAACGTGTTCGAGTACGATCGCGATAAGGCAAAACCCGCAAACCGTAAAAAAGAGTGGGATTTCTATCAAATCTCTAACGGCGAATTTATGGTGCAAATCAGTTTTGCAAACATATCTATCGGCGGATACGCGCAAGCGTCCATAACCGACCTTCACCACGCGCATAAAAAGAGCAAAATCCATTCGGGCACGATTCTCGAATGTACCGCGCTGTTCTTGGGCGGCAAAAAATATATGCTTCCGCCAAAGGGCGACGAGCCTAACGTTCTCGACCACACCGTCGGCAAAACGCATATGAAAGTCGTCACCGAAACCAACGTCAGAACGATGTATTTCAAGGGTAAGTTCAAGGGCAAAGAGGTCGAGGCAAACTTCACGATGGACATTATGGACGGGCTTGAAAACATCACCACCGTGCTTCCGTTCAAGGACAATCCCACAAGATACTTTATGACCACCAAACAAAACTGTATGCCCTGCGAAGGCACTTTCCGTTGGGGCGAAAAGGTTTGGAAATTCGACAAAAAAGACACGTTCGCGTTTCTCGACTGGGGCAGAGTCAACACCCCATACAAAATGGTTTGGTACTGGGGCAACGGCTCGAAAGTCGTTCAAGGTCCGGACGGCAAAGACCATATGTTCGGCTTTGAAATCACTTGGGGCATCGGCGACGAGTCAAACGCCACCGAAACCGCAATCTTCTGGGACGGCAAAGCGCACAAATTCGGACCTGTCGACGTCGAAGTTTTCCCCAAACCCGACAAATTTTCCGAGCCTTGGCACTTCGTTTCGCAAGACGGTCGTTTCGATTTCACTATGACCCCGTTCTACGACCATCACGGCGACCTCAACGTCCTCAATCTTCTTCGTATGCATTGTCATCAAGTTCACGGCATTTGGAACGGAACTGCAATCCTCGATGACGGCACGAAAGTCGAGGTGAGGGATATGTATGCGTTCTGCGAGTACTGTGAGAACAAGTGGTAAACGAGCACTGTGGCAATGGCAACAGGCATTGCTGTCTGTTGCCAAGAGCCACGTTTGTTTACCACTTCGCTAACCGCGCAGAGAATCTTTGCTATCAAAACAAGACGGATAAATAATCAAGCCGCAGTTTCGCAAGATTATCTGCTTGGTAGAGCGCACTTCGTGCGCAAGCGGTTAAACGCTCCCTTTTTT
>URTQ01000060.1 GCA_900550855.1 uncultured Eubacteriales bacterium | reverse complement strand
TTTTCGCCAAAGCCGTAGGTGATTTTTTCAATGTCAACATCGTTTACTGCATCAAGTGTGTTTTGGTCGTCACCGTTGATTACAAGCAAACCTGTAGTCTGTTTTGCAAATTTATTAAATGACTTTTTAATGTTGTCGAGATTTTTAAAGTAGTCGAGGTGGTCGGCATCAATGTTAAGTATAATAGAAATAAACGGATTAAGCTGTAAGAATGTATCAACATACTCGCAAGCCTCGCAAACGAATATGCAATCTTTCAAATCCGCAATTCTTTCCGCACTCGTATTATTGACGTAATTTGAAAAATCTATGCTTTCGCCGCCTATCATCGACGCAAATTTCACGTCGTTTTCAAAAAGAATTTGAGTGAGCATTGCCGTAGTCGTGGTTTTTCCGTGCGTGCCGGCAATCGCCACGACTTTGCCGAACAAATGCGAAACTTCCGCAAGAAATTCGTGCCGTTCGTATATAGGTATACCCGCTTCTCTTGCAAATACGAGTTCTTGATTGTCCTTCGGAATCGCCGAAGAAAACACCAAAAAATCGGACGTTTCGAGCAAAGAAAAGTCGGGATTTTTGCTTATTTTTGCACCGTTTTTTACGAGTTCTTTGCACAAATCGTTGATTTTTGCGTCGCTTCCGCAAACCTCGATTCCGAAATCCGCCGCAAATTTTGCAAGCGCGTTTACCCCAACGCCGCCTATTCCCACGAAATAGCCTCTTTTTACCGCCGAGAAATCCATATTTCATTATATGAAACCGCACCCGATTGCGCATACGTCTTCAAGAAAAAACCGCAAAAACGCAATCCTTACCGCAATAATATTCATACATTTGTGTAATTTGTGTATTGTTTTGATACTAATTTGCGATTGTGTATTGTTATTTTTGCACCGTCGTGCTACAATAAGTAAAATCACCGAGGTGTGCATATGAAAATTTCAGACGTCAGAATCAGATTAATAGACCAAGAAGCAGGCAAATTGAAAGCGGTTGCGTCGCTTGTCATCGACGATTGTTTTGCCGTCCACGACATAAAGATAGTTGACGGCGAAGGCGGCGCGTTTATCGCAATGCCGTCGAGAAAAACGCCCGACGGCGACTACAAGGACATAGTCCACCCCATCAATACGCAAACTCGCGAACTTTTCAAAGAAGCCGTCCTCGAAGCATACGAAAAAGCCCTTGCCGAACAACCCGTGTAATCGCTTGCGCAAAAAAATCGCTGTTTTTTAAGCGAAAACAACTGTTTTTTAGGTGGAAAATATGCCGTTTTTTCAAGAAAATCGCTCGTGTAGGGCGATTTTTTCGATGTTCACCGCCCCGAAAGAATAGAGTCAAAAATATCGCATATTTTCATATTATCACTCGTGCATACGTTTAATTTTGATATGTACATATTCGCAATTTCGCATATGTGCATAAAAATACGTTTGCAAAAAGCAAATTATTATAAGTGTTCATATAAAAACCGATTATAAAAACGACGATTGCAGAAAACAGTCTATACTTCTAAAAAACTGTGATTATAAAAGTCGCCTGTCCCCCACTCAAAAAAGGTGATTACAAAAGGATTGCTTATAAAAAACGGCGTTTGCAAAATCGTGCAAACGCCGTTGTTTTTGTGTTTTGCTGTTCACTGCCCTACCGAAATTCGTCGCATAAACGAAAATCGAATCGGCAAATAAGGCAATGAATCGTTATGCGGATTTACGCCTTTTGTGGCGAAAATCTCGAATCAGAAATTGCTCGGATGTTCGTCAAGGGCAAGCGTGCCGCCGGGGTTGAGCGTGTTGTTGGGGTCGAAGTACGCTTTGAGTGCTTTGAACAATTTGAGTTGTTCGCTTCCGATCGAGCCTTCGAGGTACGGCGCAAAGAGTTTGCCGATGCCGTGATGGTGCGAGAGCGCCGCGCCCGACTTCATAATCGCTTCCAAGATGGAACTATGATACTTTCTGAACGCGTCGAGGTCTGTCGTCTTGATGATGAAGATGAAGTAGAGGTTTGCGCCTTGCGGATAGCTGTGCGAGATATGGCAAGTGCAGATTGCGTTCGGCCACGCTTTGACGACCGCTCTCACCTCGTCGTGAACTTTGGGCATATTGTCCCAGTTGACCGCACATTCGAGAGTGTCGATGATGATGCCGTAGTCCTGAATGGTGTCGCGAAGATACGGGTCGGAAAATCTGCCGTGTTCCCAAGACGTCGTGACGTAACCCGTGAGATAGAGCCCGTGATACTTTCTTGCAATCTTGCGGATGTTGCGATAGATGTTTCTTTGCAGTCCGCTTTCGCCGTCGCAGAAGCCGAGAAGCAAGCATCTTGAATGTTGTTTATATCCTTTTGCCGCAAGCAACGGTTCGAGCGGCGAACCGATGATTCCGTACATATGCGACATCATATCCGTTTCTTCCGCGTCGGAAAGACGGAATGCCGACGGATGTCCGAACTCGCCTTGCATAACTTCTCTCATAACCGCCATACCGTCTTCCCAAGTGGGGAACATAAACGAGAATTTCTTGTGCTTCTTAGAGAGATTGAACACTTTGAGGGTAACTTCGGTGAGGATGCCGAAGCAGCCTTCGCTTCCCATCATAATTTGGTCGACGTCAGGGCCCGTGGCTTTTCTCGGCGCGCCGTCGGACTTTATCGTGCCGATGGGAGTTGCGTACTCTTGTTTGAGAACGATGTCCGCCGCACAGCCATAGTAGGTCGAGTTTTGACCCGAGCCGCGAGTGACGACCCAGCCGCCAACGCAGGAATACTCGAAAGATTGCGGGAAGTGTCCGCAAGTGTAACGCTTCGTCGTGCCGAAATTTTCGGGGGCGTGGTTGAGAATGTCTTCGAGTTGCGGACCGCTGATACCGGGTTGCACGGTGATTGTTTGATTGACTTCGTTGAACTCAATGACCTTGTTGAAGTTCTTGCTGATGTCAATCATAATGTTGGGGCTTATCATTGCTTCCGTGCCGCGCGTGACGGACGAGCCGCCTGCGTGGACGTACACTTTGATGCCGTTTTTGTCTGCGTATTTGATGAGGTTTTCGATTTGCGTTTTGTCGGTGGGATAGACGACGATGTCGGGCACGTTTTCGACGATGCCTTTTCTCAATCTCATAATGTCTATCATCGTTTTACCGTATGCGAGGCGCACTCTTTCGAAATCGTCGGTGGTTGCGTTGTCAGGTCCGACGATGACGGTGATTGCTTCGATTTGCTCTTTTGTGAGCGCGCTTTCGACGTGTACGTCAACGAGTTGTTCACCCGTGTCGACCATAGTTTTGAAGTCGTCGTCGGTGAGCGAGAATATGCTCTTGATGAGTTTGTAAAGACCCTCTTTGGGCGCTTTGTATTTGTTGGGATCGCCCCATTTCATAATGGAACGGAAGGATCTGGGATTCGGTGCGTCTTTAATCCACACGGGTTCGTAGTCTTTGTAGGGTTTTGACATAGTTTTCCTCCAAAATGCGAGTTTATCCGACGAATTTCGCCATATAAAGTCGCGTTTTATTCATTTTTTTATTTTCAAGTTATTTGTCGTCTTCCGCTTTCGAGGCGCGAAGAATTTGTTTCAAATCGTCGTAAAGTTTCTTATTGTTGGGATAGATGCGACGATAGATTCTGCTGTAAAGTTTGTGGTAGAGTTCGTGCTCTTTCATATCGGGTTTGAACTCTGCCGAAACGTGCACCATATTCTTTGCCGCTTCCTCGAAGGACGTGTAGATTCCAAGACCCGTAAAAGCGGTGATTGCCGCGCCGAGCGACGACGTTTCGTAAGTTTGGGCGCGCCTTACGGGTATGCCCATAATGTTGGAAGTGATTTGACATATCTCGTCGCTCTCGCTTCCGCCGCCCGATACGGATATAAATTCCACGTTGATTTTGGTCTTGCGCTGTATGGACAAAAGCCCGTCGTAAAGACCGTAAGCGATGCCCTCTATGATTGCTCTGTATATGTGTATTCTCGTGTGGCAATCCGCAAATCCGAGAATCGCGCCTCTTGCCGACGGGTGTTTGATACCAGGCGTCCAGTAAGGTTGAAGAATAAGACCTTCGCAACCTGCGGGCACGTCTTTGAGGTGTCTGTTCAAAAGTTCTTCCGCAGATACGCCGAGTTCCTTTGCCTCTTTGACTTCCTTGTGCGCAAACTCGTTCTTGAACCACGAAATCATCCAGTAGCCGCGATAAATCTCGATTTCGGGATTGTACTTGCCGGGTAACACCGCCGGATAGGTGGGAACGAACGGCTCTGTTTCGATATACTTGTCCGTCGTCATTTGCACCGTTGCCGTCGTGCCGAGCGAAAGCGACGCGCCCGTGCTGTCAACGCAACCCGAGCCGAGCGTTTCGCAACCTTTGTCCGAACCCGAAGCGACGACGGGCGTACCCTCTTTTATGCCGAGGTCGCGGCTCGCTTCTTTGGTGATATAACCGACTATCGTACCTGGTTCTATGAGTTCGCACATATCCTTTGCTTTAAGGTCGAATATGGGCGCGGTGATTGCCTTTGCCGATTGCCACGTTTTGTTTTTGTAATCGAACGGGATATGCCCGATTTGGTTTGCGACCGAGTCCTTCATAACGCCGGTAAGACGGAAGGTTATCCAACCCGAAAACATCAAAAATTTGTACATTTTTGCCCATACTTCGGGTTCGTACTCGTGCACCCAGTTGCAAGCGGAAGCCTTGCACTGCGCAGCGGCAAGGTCGTAAAGATTGAGCATACGAAGCAATGATTTGAATCCTTTGCCGAATCTCGTTTTGTCCGCGTCCTTGACTTCTCTTTGGTCGAGCCAAAGAATGATGTCGCGCAAGGGTTTGCCGTCCTTGTCGACGACGACCGCCGTGTCGCGAATGGTGGTGACAGCAACGCCTTTTACGTCGTCCCAAACGTCCGCGCATTGCTCTTTGAGTCCGTTGGTCGCCTCTTTGAGCCTATCCCAGTAAAACTCGGGCGTCTGTTCCGCCCAGCCGATGTCTTTTGAAAAATACGGTTCTTTGAAATGCACTTTCATTTTGCCGTACTCTTTGCCGTGCTTGTCGAAAAGCATAGCGCGCACGCTCTGCGTGCCGAAATCAATGGTTAAAACAAGTGGTTCTCTCATAATTTTTCCTTATCCTTCGCAATGCGGTTTCCCGTCCGCAAAGCGACTTTGTCAGTTGTCAATAAATGCTCGCAGTCGCGATAAGATTTACGTCCGTACCGCAAACGCCTTTTGCAATCACGTCGCCGCGCTTAACTTTGCTCGTGACGAGGATTGCGTTTATTTGCTTCATAAGTTCGTCGATTTTCGCTTTCGGAATCTCGCCGTCCGTTCTTACGGGAAGCACGGGATATTCGTCGAAAGTCGTTGCGACCGTCGAGCAAACCGAGCGCATAGGGCAAGTGGTTTCGCTCACCGCAAACGCCTCGCCACGCTTACAGCCGTTGCCGCTGACGGTTCCGTTTTCTATATTGATTCTACACCCGCGCGGGCATACGATACATACAAGTTCCATCATCTTTCCTCCACTCTGACTTCGACTTTGCTGCCCTCTTTGATTCCCATCGAGGCGAAATCGAGTTCGATTCTTTGCATTTCGGGCGGACGAAGGAAAGCAAAATTCTTTTTGAACGCTTCGTTTCCGTCAACGCTAACGTAAAGGGTTGCTTTGTCCATATCCTTTGCGGCGCGGAAGAAGAACACGACCTTGTCGCAAGGCTTGCTTACGTCGATTCTGTGCGGCACGAAACTCAAAAGTCCTTGACCTTTTTCTATGCGCACGCTCTTGCCCGACGGCTTGTAGTCCACGGCGTTTGCGCCTGCGTCTTTTGCACATTCCGACACATAATCCACCAAATCGAACACGTTAAGTGCGTTTCCTGCCGAAAACACGCCGTCTATGGACGACATATACGTTTGGTCGCAATCCGCGCCTTTGGTGAACGGATTTATCTTTACGCCTATGGATTCTGCAAGTTCGTTTTCGGGAATAAGACCGACGGAAAGTATGAGCGCGTCGCAATCTATACGTCTTTGCGTGCCCTCGATAGTGTTCATTTTGTCGTCTACTTTTGCAACTTCGACGCCTTCGAGTCTGTCTACGCCGAACACTCTCGTCACCGTGTGCGAAAGGTGAAGGGGTATGTCGAAATCGTGCAAGCATTGATGTATGTTTCTCGTAAGTCCGCTCGGCGTGGGCTTGACTTCGTAAACGCCCTCGACCTTCGCGCCTTCGAGAGTAAGACGTCTTGCCATAATGAGTCCGATGTCGCCGCTTCCCAAAATCACGCATTTTTTGGTGGGAAGTTTGCCTTGCAAATTGACGAAATTCTGCGCCGTACCTGCGGTGAATACGCCTGCGGGACGAGTGCCTTGAATAAGCACTTGTTTTGCCGTGCGCTCTCTGCAACCCGTTGCCAAAACTATGGCTTTGGTGAAGAATTTTTGTATTCCGTCTTTGGACACGGCTGTGATTTCGAATCCGCCGTCCTTCTTTTCTATCCTCGTGACGAACGTGAAAGTGAACGTGTCGATGTCGAGTTCTTTGACGAAATCTATATATCTTTCGCTATATTCCGGTCCAGCGAGTTTTTCGCCGAAACGAATAAGTCCGAAACCGTCGTGTACGCATTGTTTCAAGATTCCGCCGAGGCGCGCTTCTCTTTCGATAATGGCGACTTTGCCGCCTTTTAGGCACGCGCTTTGAGCCGCAGACAGACCTGCCGGTCCGCCGCCGATAACCACTACGTCGTAATTAAACATCTCGGTCTTCCCCCTTTGCATTGCCTTTGGTGTTGCCGTAAACTATGACGCTGCCCTCGTCGCCTTTAAGCACGTCTTCGATTTTTATGCCCTCGTGTTCGGCAATGATTTTGGCAACGAGCGGCGAGCAGAAACCGCCTTGACATCTGCCCATACCGGGGCGAACTCTGCGCTTTACGCCGTCGATGGTTGCGACTTTGAGCGGACTTTCGAGCGCGTCGATAATCTCGCCCTTGCTCACTTCTTCGCAACGGCAAATCATTTCGCCGTATTCGGGATTTTTTGCGATATACTTCGCTCTTTCCTCGTCGGGAAGATTCGCAAGGCGAGGCGTATGCTTGTATACGGGGTTGAAATTGCTCTTTTCTTTTGCTTTCAAGTCCTCTTTTATCCAGTTTCTGATGTCGACTGCGATTGCAGGCGCGGCGGTGATTCCGGGGGATTGTATGCCTGCCGCCTCGTAAACGTTAGAGGTGAAAATGCCGCGTCTTACGACGAAATCTTCTTCGTACGTCGCGGCGCGCGTACCCGAAAAATACGTTATAATATCGCCCTTGTTGAGCATAGGTTGGGCGAGTTTTTGCTTTTTGATTATGTTGTTAATATCGGAAATGCTCGTGGAATAATCCTCGCGAGAGGGCACTTCGTGCGCGTCCGGTCCTACGAGAATGTTGCCGTCGACGGTGCGCATAACGCCGCCGCCCTTCGTGTGTCCGACTTCCTCTTTCGCGTCGGGTTGAGCCTCTTTGGGAAGGGGTGCGAAAAAACTTCTGGCATAAGACGAAAGCGCGTAACCGACTTTCTTTTTGTCGAGAATGATGTCCGTGCCTTTTCGGGGGTGAATGGTAAACGTTCTGTCGCCCGCCATATCCGCGATTACGTCGCTATAAACGCCTGCGCAGTTCACGATTGCGCGCGGATATACGTCGCCTCTGTTGGTATGCACGCAAACGACTTTGCCGCCGTCAAGTTCCATACCCTCGACGTAGGTGTCGAGCGACACTCTCGCGCCGTTCTGTATCGCGTTGTCGCAAAGCGCGATCGTCGTTTTGTAGGGCGAAACCATACCTGCGCTTGCCATATACATACCGCCCTTTGCCCACGACGGCGGATTTGGTTCGAGTTTTTTGATGTCCTCTTTTGTGACGTGTCTTACGCCCTCGACGCCGAGTTGTTTTGCTCTAAGCAGGAAGAGCGGCGAAATGAGCGCGTTTTCCCACGCGGTCGAGAATATGAGCATTTGCGCCCAACGCTTGAAGGACAAGCCGAGTTCGTCGGCAAGTTTTGTGTACATTCTGTTGCCTTCGAGCACATATTTGAGTTTGAGTTGTCCTTTGTGCAAGTCCATACCGGGGTGAATACATCCGTCGTTGCGAGAGGACGCGCCGCACGCCACGTCGTTTGCCTTTTCAACGAGCAACACGTCGAGTTCGAGGCGAGAAAGTTCTCTTGCAACCGCACAGCCCACTATGCCGCCGCCTATGACGAGAACGTCGGGTTTTTGCCCGTCGAGCGCATTGTCTTTGAGTGCGGGACGCTTGGGTTTTTCGCAAAAGCCTTTGAGTTTTACGTCGTTCAGCACGCCCAACGAGCCTTTGCTCACAGCCGCTTTGCCGCACTTGTAAATGTCCGCCCAGTTGTCGAGTTCGCCCGTGAGCCTTACGCACCCGCGATAGTTCTCGACTTTGACGGACGGGGCGATTTTATTGACCGCCCTGCGTATCTTTGCCATGGCAAACAAAAACCAGTAATAAGCGGCCAGCGTCATACAGATCAAACAAAGGGCATTGGCCAGCCATGCAGCAACCGGCATTCTATTGGGTTCTATGGAAATGCTATCCTCTTTAGGAAATTCCATGTCTTATCCTTCCAATTCCTTTTGATCCCTTGTAATGTTTTTCATCCATTTATGCTTAAAATAATGGATAAAAATGAAAGGCATCTTTTCAAGCTCATCCAGGGTCATCACAAAATAAACCCAGATAGGAGGCAGCTTCAGCACATAGGCGGCAACAGCCATCAAAGGAACCGCCACTCCCCACATAAATATGG
>URTQ01000059.1 GCA_900550855.1 uncultured Eubacteriales bacterium | reverse complement strand
ACGACGCTCTTTACGAATTGATAAGCGGCTTCGACGTGGTCAACGGAAATTTGAAGGTCGATGATGTGAATATCGTTTCTCGTTGCATAGATGTACTTGCCCATTTTCGGGTTCCAACGTTTTGTTTGGTGTCCGAAGTGCACGCCTGCTTCAAGCAAGGCTTTCATTGTTGTTACGGCCATTATAAAGGTCCTCCTAAGATTGTTTTTACCTCTCGCGAACTCGACGCGCAAACCTCCGACGGAACAGAATGCACTCCTTCGCGATGCGGGTTCGTTTTGGATTATATTATATATAAAAACTTTTTGCAAATATTTTGTAGCGGATTTTTCAAAATTTTTCGTAAATTTTGTGAAATATTTTTATAAACAGATGAAGAACAAGAAAAGCCCCTCGTTTCGCGAGGGGCTTTGACGCAGTTATTCGCTGTTTGACGGCTTAGTGTTTGCAGTCGTGATGGCAGCACGCACAGTCCTCGTCGTCACATTCGCAACCTTCCATCTTTTCGACTTCTGCCATAAATTCGTCGAAAACTCTTTGAAGAAGCGCTTCGTCTTCGATTGCCATAAACACGTCGTTGCCGTCTTCGTTTTCGGCAATTTCGTAAATGAGAACTTCGTCGTCCTCGATATCGTCGAGTTTCTCGACGGGTTTCATAACGACAAACCATCTGTTGTCAACGTCGAGAGTTGCGAGGTGATAGAAATCCTCGTCCTTGTCTGCGACTTCGTTGTACAACGTAATGATATCGTCGTCTTCTGTCGTATTGTTTTGGTCGTCAAAAAAATCTGCCATAGTAGTTTCTCCTTGCGATGCAAAGCGGATTTTTCGGATTGCATCTTGATATTTTGATAGTAACATATTTTGCGCAATTTGCAAGCAAAATATCAAATCGTACTCAATTTTCAGCGGTGCGAGTCGAGATAGGATTGCAAAATTATGGTTGCGGCAACCTTATCTATGACTTTTTTACGCTTTTCGCGGCGTACGTCGGCGTCGATGAGCATACGCTCTGCCGAAACGGTGGTGAGTCGCTCGTCCTGATAGAGTACGGGCAAACCGCTCGCCTCTTCGAGCATATCGCCGAACTGCCTCGTCACGACCGCCCTGTCCCCTTCCGTGCCGTCCATGTTCTTCGGCAAACCGAGAACGAAAGCGTCCGCGTTCTCTCTTTTTGCATACTCGCAAAAATATGCGATATCCGCGTTAGTATCGCTTTTTTTGCGAACGTACGTTTCGCGCGGATTTGCGGTTATTCCCAGCAAATCGCTCACTGCAACGCCTATGCGAACGTCGCCGACGTCCAATGCGATTTTACGTTTCATCATTTGAGCAACCCCCTTCCGAGTTCGTTTCTCGCGCCCTTCTTTTTAGGCTTGTTTTCGCCTATAAACTCATACCATTTCAAGCCGTAGGCTTTGAGAAGACACAAACCGACGATAAGCACGACAACGGAAAATACCGTCGCCACCGCCCAGAATATGACTTTTGCAATCACGACGCCGAGCGTATTTTCGCACGCCGCAAGGACTATGCCGAGAACGAATACGATTATCGCCGGCACGATTGACGCAAACGCCGATATGAGTTGATAGGTGTTTTGCGAGGAATTTTTGATTTCGCCGACCTGTTCCCAGTGCTGATTGCCCTTTTTCATATCGAAAAGTATGGACATACTGCAAATGCCGGTTATCATCATAAGCGTGTCTATGCCGACAAGCAACGTGGACACGATGTCTATTTTGTAAAGCAACAATGCGATAAGCATAATGGGCACAAGCAGAACGCTCGGCACGATTATGGAAAGCAAAAGTTTGGCTTTTATGCTGTCTTTCGGGTTTATAGGCAGCGTTTTTGATGCGAAAAAGGATTTACCCTCTCTCGTATACGCCATATTCGCAATCATATTTGCGCCTGCAAGGAAAATCATCGAGTACATCACGACGAAGCCTATTCCCATCATTTCGGACATAAACGGGGTCATACCCTCGTCTGCGCCCGACTTAAAGTTGGTGATAAAGTACATCACGACGATAAAAATCGGCGCCATAAGCAGATTTGCAAACGATGTCATCGCAAGCGCGCTGTTGCGCATAATCGAAGTGAAATCTCGCTTCATAATGGACGCGACGACGTTCGATTGTTTGAGCGTGGCGGTTTTCGATTCCGTGGATTGCGAATTTTCCGTCGCTTTCGAGTTGATTCGCTTGTAAAAGAGCGCGGACAACAGCAACATAACGGCAATCATACCGACGGTTATGGCGGCGGATATACCGAAGTTTTTGCCCGCTTCGATGCCCAAGCAGTAGTTTACAAGCACCTTGTCGGGATAGAACACGTTTGCAAGCACGGAAAGCGAAGCGAGAGTGCCTTGCGACATCTCTACGCCGCCCTCTTGACCGAATCCGCGCGTGTTCATATAGTAGACGAGCACCATATACGCGCACATCAAAAGGACGTAGAACAGAATCACCAAAACGCTTTTTAAGGTAGGTTTACCCTTGAAGTACGAGCCGAGCCACACGACAGGCATGGAAAGCACGCTGACGATAAAAAGCGGCAGTATCGGCGCAACGAGCAAAATCACCAAAAGAAGTGGATAGAATCCGTAAAACATCGACTTACTTGCGACGTTAAACGCTATTGCGGACGTAAGAACGGTCGGCAAAATCACAGCCGAAGAAAGTTCGAGCGCGTTGACGTAAGTCATTGCGAATTTTGCAAAAAATACCGACGTCGGACGAAGGGGCAACGTGTTGAGAAACGGCGTATCTTTTGCGCCGTAAAGCGTCGTCACAATCGAGAACATCGACAGGAACATAACCAAAAGTTGCGTTGCGGCAACGATTGCCACGACGAGCAACGAAAACTCGACGACGTTTTTAAGCCCCACCGCCAAAAACGCAACCATAACGCAAATCAGCGCAACGAGCGGCAAAAAAGAAATCAACGCTTTCAATCCCGAGGGAATCTTCTTTTTGCCCTCTGCGTCCACCGTCCTCGAATTTGCGTCGCGAAACAGCGTTTTGAATACGATAAGAAAATCTCTCATACAAGCCTCATTCCGCCGTTTGTTCGAATACGGGCGTTGTGTCCGTGAGTTTGAGGAACAGTTCTTCGAGAGATTTGTCCTTATTCTTCTCTTTCAACTCGTCGATACGGCAAGTTGCAATGAGGTGTCCGTCCTCGATAATACCGACTCTGTCGCACACTTTTTCCACGACTTCGAGAACGTGCGACGAGAAAAACACGCTGTTGCCTTTGTCGGCGTGCTCGCGCATAAGTTGCTTCAAGTTGTATGCAGAGCGAGGGTCGAGACCCGTCATAGGCTCGTCGAGAATCCAAAGTTTCGGCTCGTGAATGAGCGCGCCGATTATGTTGAGTTTTTGCTTCATTCCGTGCGAATAAGTGGAAATCTGCTTCTTAACCGCGTCTTCGAGAGAGAAAAGCGCGCTATATTTTGCCAATCTTTCCTGTCTTTGCGTGGTCGGCACGTCGAAAACGTCGCAAATAAAGTTTATATACTCAACGCCCGTCAAGCCCTCGTACATAACGTGGTCGTCGCTGACGTAGCCGATATGCTTTTTCGCTTCGAGCGGCGAAGATTTGAGGTCTATACCGTCGATAAGCACCCTTCCTTCCTCGAAGGATATAATGCCCGTAATGCTCTTTATCGTCGTGGATTTACCTGCGCCGTTCGGACCTATAAAGCCGAAAATCTCGCCGTCGTTGACGGTGAGAGAAAGATTTTCGACGGACGGTTTTTGATTGCCCGTATAAGTTTTAGTCAAATTTTCGATTTGTAACATATCTTTCCTTTCGTCAAAAGAAAATCAAGCGTTTTTATGCGAAATTTTTACGTTTTTTCGCAATATAGCGATTCCGCCATTCCGTTTTTTTTGCGCTTCTTTCGCTTTGCAATATTCCGCTTGTTTTTGCGTTATATCGCTCGTTTTGCGTTATTTTCTTTTCGACTGTCTTTCCTTTATAACTTTTTCGAAGCCGTTCTCGGTCGGCTCGTAGAATATTGCGTCTTTAATCTCGTCGGGAAGATATTGCTGTTTCACCCAGCCGCCGTACGAGTGCGGATATTTGTATCCGCTCACTTTTTCATCGTTGCCCTTGTAGTTGGGGTCGCGAAGATACAAAGGCACGGTTTCGTGCTTTATGTTCTTCACCGCGTTTTCCGCGCCGCCGAGAGCCTCGACGACCTTGTTCGACTTCGGTGCTTCCGAAACGTATATTATGCCTTCGGCAAGCGGAATGCGCCCTTCCGGCAAACCTATTTTCTCAAAAGCCTGCACGCACGACGTCGCAACGACGATGGCGTTGGGATCTGCCATACCGACGTCCTCGCAAGCGTGAATCATAATTCTGCGCCCGATGAGCATGGGATCGCAACCCGCCTCGATGAGCCTTTCCGCCCAGTACAGCGCGGCGTTGCTGTCGCTTCCTCTCATACTCTTTATGAATGCGGAAATCATATCGTAATACATATCTTCCGTCATACTGAGCGCTTTTTGCTGTATGGATTGCTCGGCTTCCTCTTTTCCCACTCTTATAACGCCGTCGGAATCCGCGTGCGTGGTGAGCGCGGCAAGTTCCAGAGCGTTGAGCGCGGTGCGCATATCCCCTGCGCTTGCCCAAGCAAGATGCGAAAGAGCCTCGTCGCTCACTTCGAGATTCATATTGCCGAGTCCTCTTTCCTTGTCCTTGACCGCTCTTTCAAGACCTGCCCTGATATCTTTGTCCGAAAGCCTCGAAAACGAGAAAATACGGCATCTCGACACGATAGCCCTCGTCATCGAAACGTAGGGATTTTCCGTCGTAGAACCTATAAAAATTATGTAACCTTGCTCGATTGCCTGCAACACGCTGTCGCTTTGCGCCTTGTTCCAGCGATGACATTCGTCCAAAAGCAAATATGTACGTTTTCCGTACATACGAAGACGGTCGCGAGCCTCGTCGATAACCTTTTTCGCGTCCGCAACGCCGCTCGTGACGGCGTTCAGTTTGACGAATGCCGCGTTCGTATTTTCCGCAATGATGTTTGCAAGCGTGGTTTTTCCCGTCCCGGGCGGTCCGTAGAAAATGCAACTGCCAAGTTTGTCTGCGGCAATCGCTCTGCGCAAAAGCGAACCCTGCCCCACGATTTTGCCTTGTCCCAAAAATTCGTCCAAAGTGCGCGGGCGCATACGTTCGGCAAGCGGTGCCATAGTTTTTTCGTTGTTTTGAAGGTCAAATAAATCCATACCGATATTGTATCAACATCGGCGGCTTTTGTAAAGATAATCAAAGATTAAACATAGAATATAACGTGCAAAACAAAGAGAAAATCTCAAAAACGATGAAGCCCAAACTTTTCAGAGTCGTGATTGCAATCGCGGTTTTTCTTGCGATTTTCATCTTTTGCACTGTTTATTTTCGCTCGAATATAGTTCCGACGGTTATGGACAGTTCGGTTGCGCAAATGCGAGCCGTCACTACGAACGCCATAAACATCGCCGCAACGAGCGTGCTCGGCGACGGTCTGACTTACGATATGCTTTTCGACATCGTCAAAGACAACGACGGCAAAATCTCGATGATAAAGGCAAATTCGCCAGAAATAAACAAAATCGCAAGGCAGATTGCAAACCTTGCGCAAGCAAATTTGGACTCTCTCGGCACGCAAGAGATACAGATTTCGGCGGGTACTTTCACGGGACTTGCGCTTTTAATGGGCTTCGGACCTGACGTAACAATAAAAATCACCCCGATAGGTATGGCAAATTGCGATTTCGTATCCTTTTTTCAGTCGGCAGGCATAAACCAAACTTTGCACAAAATCTACATCGACGTTTACGCCGACGTCAGCATAGTCACGCCTATCGACCAGCCGACGATACAAGTCAAAGCCGAAGTTCTCGTATGCGAAAACCTCATAGTCGGCGAGATTCCCGACACCTATCTTAATCTATACGACTCGTCGAGTTTGCTGAATTTGAACAGTTAAAAGCCGTTTTTGCCGAGAAAACCGCCCTAAAATAAGGCATTTTAGCATTTTGAGCGACGTTTCCAACGCCGTTTCGTTGTCGAAAACCTAATTTCATATGCAATTCAGAACATTTTACGTTTCAGTCGACACGTTTCACCAACGTTTTTTCGTTTTATATTTTTTTCGAGCGAGAGCGAGATATTAAGCCGAACACGAAACCGCACACGATAACCGTCGTAAGACCTGCCGAAACCGCGCTCATACCGCCCGTTATCGCGCCCAAAAATCCGTCTTTTTGCACGCCTTCCAGCGCGCCTTTGGCAAGATTCGAGCCGAATCCCATAATGGGAATAGTTACGCCCGAACCTGCAAATTCTTTCATAGGCTCGAACGCGCCGCACACTTCGAGTATAACGCCCAAAAGCATATACGTCACGAGTATACGCGCCGACGACATTTTCGTTTTGTTAATGAGGATTTGACCCAACATACACACAAAACCGCCGGCGGCAAACACTTTCAGATAATCGAGGAATATTTCCATATCGTCACCATAATTTACGTTTATTGTTCAAAACTATTACAAAATTTACGCATTTTTATAACACTTTCAACCACATTGCTGCTTTTAACGGCAAAAATTATATAATTTGTTCGTCAACAATTCACCGCTCTTTTGCGATTCTCACGCCCGAACGGTCATTGCAAAAACGGGTGACTTTCAAAAGTCACGGCGTGCGACACCCCCGGTATCGTTTCCTTTTGAAGCGGCGTATCCTTGTTTAAGAGCGCGCCCGTCGGAACGAGAAGCACCCTTTTCAACTCGCCTCTCTGCATTTTTTTGAGGACATACGAATTGAACACCGTATTGACGCACCCGGCACCCGAACCGCCTTGAAAGGTCTTTTGCTCGGGCGTAAAATAACTTGCGCCGCAATCCATATAGTATTTTGGCAAGGTTATTCCTTCTTTTGAAAGCAAGTATTCGAGCATTTCTTTTCCGTGTCTGCCCAAGTCCCCCGTAAAAATACCGTCGTAATAGTCGGGCGAACGTCCCGTTTCCTCAAAGTGCGTAACAATCGTGTCGCAAGCGGCAGGCGCCATAGCCGCACCCATCTTCGCTTCGTCGTCAATTCCCAAATCAACGACTTTGCCCATCGTTCCGCCCGTCACGGTGACGTAATGCGTGTTCGGCTTTGCATAATCGTTGCTTTCTCTCTCGAAATTGTCCTCGACGATGTTCGATTTTTCCTTATCTATCACTTTTTTCTGTTTTTCTATGCTCTTTTTGTACTTTTCGAGCGTCTTTTGGTCTATATTCATATTTTCGTCGATGGCGATAATATCGTTTTCGTACACTCTTTCGTTCATCATAGACGGCTTTTCGCTCGACAAAACCATACAACCTGCACCCGTAACCGTCCATTGCGACGTGGGCGTGCGCTGATTGCCGAGTTCGAGCGGAAATCGATACTGCCTTTCCGCCGACGCAAAGTGACTCGACGTCGAACAAGTGATATTTTTCGCAAATCCGCCGTCAATGAGCATAGAACCGACGATAATGCTTTCGCTGAACGTCGAACAAGCGTTGTAAAGCCCCAAAAACGCGCACGGAAAATTGCGCGCGGCAAGCGACGTTGCGGCAAGTTCGTTGAGCAAATCGCCGCCGAGCATTATGTCTATATCCTCTCTTTTCAATCCTGCCTTTTTGATTGCGCCGCTCACGGCGTCACGGTGCATTTTGCTTTCGCATTTCTCGTACGATTTTTCGCACCAAATATCGTTTTTAAGCACGATATCGAACTTGTCCGCAAAGTTTCCGTCGCCTTCTTTCGGACCTACGATTGTAAATCCGCTTTTGAGATATATAGGGTTAGATAACTGAAAAGTCCTCATTTTTCAACCTCACATATAGACGAAATAGCCGATTAATCCGACGATAAAACTCGCAACCACGCCGAACACGATGATAGGACCTGCGATAACGAACATTTTTGCACATACGCCGAAAAACACGCCCTCGCGATTGTATTCCATCGCAGGCGAAACCACCGAATTTGCAAATCCCGTAATGGGAATAATCGAACCGCCACCCGCAAAATGTCCGAGTTTGTCGTAAAGTCCGAGCGCAGTGAATAAACTTCCGAGAAAAATCATTATGCAACTTTCAAAAATCGCAACGTTTTTATCGCTCATATCCTTGAAAATAAGCCGCAAAATATCGCCGATACCCTCGCCGATACAACAAATTATGCCGCCAACCAAAAACGCCGCAAGCAAAGTTCGCACCATCGGCGATTTCGGCGCGTTTTCTTTCACATATTGTTGATATTCGATTCTGTCAATCATAAATTGCCTTCGCCTTTCCCCGCATTGCTCAAATTCTTGTTTCCGACGTTGCCGACAGCGTTTCCCTCACACCCTTCGACAACCCCTTCGGTATTCTGCATTTTCTTGAAAAACACCTCTTTATCTTCCACGTTTTTTGAAAACAATGCGTCCATATCAGCAATATTTGACAATTCAAAGCATTTTTAATCAGCTATGCCCGTCAAAGATTGATTTATCCAGCCAAACAAGTTTTGCTTTACATTGTGTCAATTTACACCTTTAACGTTGACTAACAGTTTGTTTTAGGATAAAATGCAGACATACCGTTTAAGGGGGTGTGCTTATGCGCGAACGCATTGGTTATTCAAGTTTTGTTGATAAGTACGGAAAAGCAATTTTTCCGTTTTTAATACTTTTTTTGTATTTAGGTTTTGTTTCGCCGATGGTGTTTTTCAATGGTTTTGCAAGAGATTCAATGCGCTATTGCTTCTACGTATTTATTCCAAACG
>URTQ01000058.1 GCA_900550855.1 uncultured Eubacteriales bacterium | reverse complement strand
AGTAATATACTTTTAACTGATCGCGGAACCTCATTCGGATACAATAATCTTGTGGTAGATTTCCGCGGCATTCCTATAATGCAGGGATTTGGTTATCCTGTTATATTTGATGCAACACACAGCGTACAGCTTCCAGGAGCAAACGGCTGTTCATCCGGTGGTGACAGACGCTTTGTCCCTTACCTTGCAAAAGCGGCAATGGCAGTCGGTGCAAACGCGTTATTCTTTGAAGTTCATCCTGAACCGGATAAAGCCCTGTGCGATGGCCCGAACATGGTTCCGTTAGCCAAGGCGGAAGAATTGTTTAAAACATGCAAAGATATATTTGAATTGATAAGGCGGTAAACATGATTTTAAATACATATATTGCGGGACCTTTTGATGCCAACAATTATTTGTTAATGGACAAAAATACAAAAGGAACAACGCATTCCCAAAGAGTCAATGATTGAATCGATCGAAGCAGGGCTTGTGTCCGCGTACAAAAAGGAATACGGCTTTGCAAGTCAGATTTCCGTTCGTCTTAACGAGGAAAAAATGACCTACAAAGTGTACGCGCACAAACTCGTCGTGGATGAAGTCGAAGACGAGGAATCCCAAATTTCTCTCGAAGACGCGCAAGACATCGACAAAAAGTACAAAGTCGGCGACGTGGTCATCGAAGACATCACGCCGAAGGACTTTTCTCGTATCGCCGCGCAAACTGCAAAACAAGTCATTTTGCAACGTATCAACGACTATAAGAAGGAACTCGTGCTCAACGAAATGAGCGAGCGCACGGGCGAAATCCTCAGCGCAATCGTAAGAAGAAAGGAAGGAAACACAGTCTACGTTGAAATCACCGGCACGCAAATGGAAGGCGTTATGATGCAACAAGACCAAGTTCCCACCGAAACCTACAACGTAAACGACGTTATCAAAGTGTACGTCAAGAAAATCCGCGACGGTTTGCACGGCGCACAAGTCGTCGTGTCGAGAAGTTCGGCAGGCTTCGTTCGCAGACTTTTCGAACTCGAAGTTCCCGAAATCAAGGCGGGTCTCGTCAAAATCAACAGCATCGTTCGCGAAGCGGGATTCCGCACGAAACTCGCAGTGTCCAGTGAAGATCCCAACGTCGACGCAGTCGGAAGTTGCATCGGCAACAAGGGCGTGAGAGTCAATGCGGTCGTTGCAGAACTCGGCGGCGAAAAGATCGACGTCATCGAATATTGCGACGATCCTATCGAATATATCGCTCGCGCGCTTTCGCCCGCACAAGTGCTTATGGTTTCCATCAACGAGGAAGAAAAGAACGCAAAAGTCATCGTTCCCGACGAGAAACTCTCGCTTGCAATCGGCAGAAGCGGTCAAAACGCTCGTCTTGCGGCAAAACTTACGGGCTGGAAGATAGACGTCAAACCTTATTCCACGCTCAAAGTCGACGAGCAAGAAGTGCAAGGTGAATAAAATGTCCCATCCCAAGAACACCCGAAAATGCGTCGTGTGCAAGGAACACGCCGACAAGTCCGAAATGTTGAGATTCGTCAAAGACAAGGACGGAAAAGTGTTTCTCGACCGCTCGCAAAAAGCGGACGGCAGGGGCGTTTGGGTGCATAATTGCGAGGACTGCATACAAAAACTTATCAGGAAAAAGACTCTCAACGCCGCGTTCAAACGCAACGTCGGCGACGAGATATACGGTGAGATAAATGAGTAAAATCGGTGCTTACGTCGGACTTGCGCAACGCTCGGGTTCGGTGCTTTACGGCGAAGATATTATCTGCGAGAAGAAAAACCTCGCAAAAGTAGTGCTCGTTTCATCGACCGCAACCGATAAGTATAAAGAAAGGATATTGAAGAAGATGAGTTGTCCCGTGTATATCGTGGACGGTCTTGGCGAGGCTCTGCACCGCGAGGGTGTCAACGCAATCGCCATAACTAACGACAATCTCGCAAAAGCGGTTGTCGGTGTATTGAGGTGAATATGCCCGAAAACAAAAAAGAAACAAACGTCGATTCCGTAAAAATGCTCGGCGAGTACAAGGCGACCAAACTTGCCGAACTTTCCGAAAATATCTCTCGCCAAAAGTCGAGAGCAGCCGTGATTATGGCTTCTATCAAGGCAAAACGCGACGAACTCGTGCAAAAAGCAGAGCAAATCGAAAAAACCAAAGAAGAAGCGAAAGCGGTTGAAAAGGCAAAGTTCGAGGAAGTCGAGAACAAAATCGAACGCGAATCCGAAAAAACCGTCGAAAAAGTCGAAGTAAAGGCGCAAGAAACGCCCGTAGTCGAGCCTAAAACAGAGGTCAAAGCGGAAAAAGAAACGAAAGTCGAAAAGGAAGTCCAAAAAGAAGAAACTTCCGCTTCCGTAAAAGAAACCGCAAAAGCCGAAGAAAAGGTTGAAGAAAAGACGGAAAAGAAATCCAAGCAAGACGAGAAAAAGCAAGAGGAAACGAAGAAGACGCATATTACGGTCGTTCCCAAAACGCCTTTCGAACTTGCGCAAGAGAATCCCGAAATTTTGCCTAACGGCGAAGTACGCAGAATTTACGTTCCGCCGACGCCGAAGCCGAAGGTTACCACAAGAGTGTTCGGACAAGGCGGTTATCAACAACCGCGCGGACCAAAGCCGCAACAAAACGGCGGCTATCAAGGTCAAAGACCGCAAGGACAAAATCAAGGTCAAAACGGCGGCCCGAGACGTCCGTCGCCGCAAAGCGTTGCCAACGCCGCGCAGCAATTTCCTCCTAAACCTGCTGCGCAAAAGGGCAAGGGCGGCAAACAAAACTCAAACAACGGTTCGAGCAAGTTCGACGATAAGTCAACGATGAACAAGCGCGCGCTTATGAAACGCGGCTATCTCGTCGACGACAGAATTTCCTACGACGAGGACGGCGAGGCAATCGTTCGCAACTACAAAGTCAACAAGAACAGAGGCGGTGGCAACAGCGCAACCGTTATAATCGAAAATGCGGTTATAACAACCGACCCCGTGTCCATCAAGACTTTGAGCGAAAAAATCGGTAAATCCGCCGCGGAAATCGTCAAAACTCTGTTCGTTCTCGGCATTATGAAGACCATAAACGACAGCATCGATTTCGCTACTGCGGAACTCGTTGCCGACGAATTCGGAATCAAACTCGAATACAAACCCGACGTGACGCTCGAAGATACGCTCACCGCGCAACTCGAAGTGGACGACGTGGAAGAACTCGAAAATCTCGTTCCTCGTCCGCCTATCGTCACGATTATGGGTCACGTCGACCACGGCAAAACTTCGCTTCTCGACTACATCAGAAAATCCAACGTCACGGGCGGCGAAGCGGGCGGCATTACGCAACATATCGGCGCGTACACCGTTACGCTCAACGGCAATCCCATCACGTTCCTCGATACCCCCGGTCACGAAGCGTTTACGTCGATGCGTGCGCGCGGCGCGCAAGTTACGGATATTGCGATTCTGGTCGTTGCGGCAGACGACGGCGTTATGCCTCAGACTCTCGAAGCAATCAGCCACGCAAAACAAGCAAAAGTGCCTATCATCGTCGCTATGAACAAGATGGACAGAGCGGGCGCAAATCCCGACAAGGTGCTTTCGCAACTCGCCGAAAACGGCGTAACACCCGAAGAATGGGGCGGCGATACGCCTGTCGTGCGCGTGTCTGCTAAGACGGGTATGGGCGTTGAAGATTTGCTCGAACAAATCCTCGTACGCGCAGAAGTCGAAGAATTGCGCGCGAATCCCGACAGAAACGCAAGAGGCACTATCATCGAAGCAAAACTCGACAAAGGTCTCGGCAAAATCGCAACTATCCTCGTTCAGACGGGTACGTTGCACGTCGGCGATAACGTGGTCGCAGGCACTTGCACGGGTAAAATCCGCGCTATGATCGACGATAAGGGCAGAAAGGTCAAGAAAGCAGGTCCTTCTATGCCTGTTTCCGTCACCGGTTGGGACGACGTTCCCGAAGCGGGCGACAGAATCGACGTCGTTGCTGACGAAAAGTTTGCAAGAGAACTCGCAGAAGAAAGAAAACTCAAACTTGCCGCAAGTCAAACGGAATCTACGTCCGTTTCGCTCAACGACTTGTTCGACAAGATTTCAAAAGGCGAACTCAAATCCGTCAAACTCATCATCAAAGCGGACGTTCAAGGCTCGGTCGAGGCGGTCAAGCAATCTCTTGCCAAACTCGGTAACGAGGAAGTCAATATCGACATCATCCACGCGGCTGTCGGCGGTATCAAAGAAAGCGACGTTTTGCTTGCGGAAACTTCAAACGCAATCATCATCGGCTTCAACGTTCGCCCCGACAACAACGCAAAACAACTCGCCGCGCAAAAGAAAATCGACATCAGATTCTACAACATCATTTACAACGCAATCGAGGACATCGAAAAGGCGGTCAAGGGTATGCTTGATCCCAAGTTCAGAGAGGTCGTTCTCGGTTCTGCGGAAGTGCGTGAATTGTTTAAGATCAGCGGCGTAGGCACTATCGCAGGTTGCCACGTCGTCGACGGTAAAGTCGTTCGCGGCGCTCAAGCACGTCTTATCAGAAACGGAAAAGTCGAATATACCGGCGAAATCGCTTCCTTGCGCCACGGCAAAGACGACGTCAAGGAAATGGCAAAGAACTTCGACTGCGGCATTATGCTGTCCAACTTCCAAGACGTCAAAGTGGACGACGTAATCGAAGCGTTCACTATGGAGAAAACAAATGAAGATTAAGATGGAACGAGTCAATTCAGAACTCGCCAGACAAATCACCAAAATCATTGCGGAAGACATCAAAGACCCTCGTCTTCACAATGCAATCGTCGGCGTGACCAAACTTTACACCACGCCCGACCTTAAATACGCAAAGGTGTATTTGTCCATATATGCGGCAAGCGACGAGGAAAGACAAGAGGTGTATTACACGATTTGCCGTTCCAAGACGTTCATCCGCAATATGCTCAAAGACAGCGTGCAAATCCGTCTTTTGCCCGAACTTAATTTCATAATTGACGACAACGTCGATTACAGCATAAAAATCGACGAAATACTCAACAAAATCAAGAAACAGGACGAGCAAAGGACGATTGCAAACACCGACGAGGAACAATGAACGATATTCTTCAAGAAATCTCAAAAAGAATAAATCGCTCGGACGATATTGCGCTTTATTGTCACACGAAACCCGATTGCGACGCTTTGGGCAGTATGCTCGCGCTTTACGTCGCGCTTAAAAACAAGGGGAAAAACGTTTCGGCTTATTGCGATTCGCCCGTTCCCGACAAATACAAAACTCTGTTCAAAAGCGAAGATATCGCTTTTCCGCAAAAGAGAGTCCACGACCTCGCAATCAGCATTGACGCGAGTTCTATCGACAGGCTTGGGCAGTGTATGAAATCGTTTTTGTCGGCGAAAACGCAAATCGTCATCGACCATCACAAGTCTTTTGAGAGATTCGCTTCGCTTTGCTACGTTGACGAAACGGCAAGCGCATGCGCGGAAATCGTTTTTCAACTGCTCAAATTTATGAAAGCAATCGATGTAAACGTTGCGAAACTGCTCTTTTGCGGTATCGTGACGGACAGCGGTTGTTTTTCTTATTCCAACACCACGAAACGTACCCACGAAATCGCGTGCGAGTTGCTCGGATACGACTTCGACGCAACCGAGGCGATTTATCAAGTGTACAGAAGCGTGACTTCAAACAAATTTGACTTGAAACGTCGTGCGCTTGCAAAAGCGAAATTATTTGAGGACAGACAAATCGCATTGATTTGCTTTACAAAAGAGGATTTTGCCGCAACGAACACGACTTGCGACGATACCGAAGGCATCGTAAGCGAACTTATCGACGTGGATTGCGTGAAAGTAGCATATGCGCTATCGCAAGTGGGTGACAAAAATTTCAAATTAAGTATCCGCACGAAAGAACCCGTCGACGCGTCGGACATTGCGATGACGTTCGGCGGTGGCGGACATAAATTCGCTTCGGGTTGCCGAGTAAACGGCTATCTCGAAGACATTGAAGAAAAACTCGTAAAACTTGCAAAAGACAGAATCTAATAGGGTATTTTGTCAAAAATTACAAATCGAATCTAATATGAAAGGCTTTGTCAATATCTACAAACCATACGGTATGACTTCAAGCGACGTCGTTGTCAAAGTGCGCGGCATACTGCGCAGAGTCAGCGGCGAAAAGCAAAAAGTCGGACATCTCGGCACTCTCGACCCCATCGGTACGGGCGTTTTGCCGATCGCCGTAGGAACTGCGACAAGGCTTTTTGATTATATGCAGCAAAAAGTCAAAGTTTATCGCGCAACTTTCGTTTTCGGCGAAACGACGGATACGCTCGATTGCACGGGCAAAATACTCGAAAGCAGTTCGGTTATCCCGACAAGAGAGAAAATCGACGAAGCGGTAAAAAGTATTGTCGGCGAAATAGACCAGATTCCGCCGCAGTATTCGGCAAAATCCGTCGGCGGCGTAAGGGCGTACGACTTGGCGCGCAAAGGTATTCAAGTAGAACTAAAACCCAAAAAAGTGACTGTATATTACGTCAAAACGGTCGATTGCGATATGGACGGCACGGCGTACGCGCTCAAAGAAAACGAGTACGCATTTGAAATTGCGTGTTCGAGTGGAACGTACATTCGCTCGATAGCGCGCGATCTTGCCGCTTCGCTCGGCACTGTCGCTTATATGTCGTCGATATGCAGAATAAAAAGCGGCGACTTTGAGATTTGCGATTCCGTTTCGCTTGAAGATTTCGAAAAAATGCCGTTAGAATACCTAAAACCGGTTGATTGCGCATTGAAATGTTTTGAAAAAGTGCAAATCGACGATACGCAAAAGAGCAAGGTTTTGAACGGCGTTAGCATAAAAATCGACAACTTGCCGCTCGGCGATTTCGTCGTTGAACGTGACGGTGAAGTTCTCGGTATGGGCGAGTGTGTGAACGGTTTGCTACATATGAAAACGAGGCTGTGAAAGTATGAAAATCCTCGACTTTGAAAAACGATACGATATTCCCGTTGCGCTTGCGCTCGGTTTTTTCGATTGTATTCACAAAGGACATCAAAAACTTTGCGAACGTGCAATCGAGTATGCCAAAGCAAACGGAATCGAAAGCGCGCTTTTGACGTTCACGAACGATCCGAACGTCATTTTCGGCAACGAAAAACAAATGTATTGTTTTTCCGATCGAGTAAAAGTGCTTGAAAAATGCGGTTTAGACGTCGTTATCGGCGCATTGTTCGACGATAAGTTTGCAAGTTTGTCACCGCTCGATTTTCTTGACGTATTAACGTCGAATTTCAACGTAAAATCGATTTTCGTCGGTGCTGATTACACGTTCGGCAAATTCGCGGCAGGAAACGTCGATTTGCTTCGCGAATATTGCGATAACAAGGGCATTTCGCTCTGCGTAGTGCCTTTTGAAACGTCGGACGGCGTGAAAATTTCCACTTCCAAACTCAAAGCGTTCGTGAAAAACGGTCAGGTTGACAAACTCAACGAATTCCTCGCTTTGCCGTATTTTATGAGCGGTGAAGTGTTGCACGCACGCCATAAAGGCACGGGAATGGGATTTCCGACAACCAACATCGCACCCGACGAGTCGCGCTTGCAACTCGAAAACGGCATTTACGCGACTTTTTGCGAGATTGACGGCAAAATTTTCAAGTCTATGACCAACGTAGGCACAAAGCCGACGTTTTCGGATAATTCAATATCCGTCGAAACTTATATAATCGATTTTTCGGGTGATATTTACGGCAAAAATATCGTCGTGTATTTCATCGAAAAAATGCGCGATATTGTCAAATTTGCCTCTCAAACCGAGCTGAAAGAGCAACTCGACAACGACGAGGTCAATGCAAAAAAGATACTTGACAATTACGAGCGCAATAACGCAGACAGTTTGCTTTTTAGAGGTGACAAATGATAAATAAACGTAACGTAGCATTGTTCGGACCGTCCGGCCACGACGAACAGTTTGCCAAAGACGGATTGACCGCAACGCTTCAAATGCCGCAATGGTTGAGAGATAAAGGACTCGATTTGTTTGAATATTCGTTCGGCAAAGGCGTTCGCATAAGCGAAGCGACCGCCGAAGCAATAGGAAACGAAGCCTACAAATTCGGCATCGAAATCAGCGTTCACGCGCCTTATTTCATAAATTTTGCTTCCATAGAGCAAGAAAAAGCGGATAATTCTATAAATTACCTCACGAGTTCGCTCAAAGCACTCAGACATTTTCACGGTCAAAGATGCGTTTTTCACCCCGGTGCAGAGGGCAAACAACCTCGAAACGAAGCGTTTGCACGCACGCTTGACAACTTTGCGCGCGCACTCGACGCTATAAAGCAAAACGGCGACGATGACCTGATTGTTTGTCCCGAAACTATGGGAAAACAAGCGCAAATCGGCACGGTGAGTGAAGTCATCGAACTTTGCAAACTTGCCCCGAACGTTTATCCTTGCGTCGATTTCGGTCACGTCAACAGCCTTTGGGGCGGCGCATTAAAAACTTCCGACGATTTTCAACGTATCATCGACGACCTTTTCGACGGCCTCGGCGAAGAAAAAACAAAGAATATGCACGTCCATTTCAGCAAAATTATGTACGGCGCAAAGGGCGAAATAAAGCATTTGACCTTTGCCGACAATATCTACGGACCTGAATTTGAACCGTTCTGCGAAGTGATTGTCAAAAACAATCTCACGCCGCACGTTTTGAGTGAATCCGCCGGCACGCAAATGTTCGACTCGCTCTATATGAAGCGCGCATACGAAAATATGACAAAATAACGTATTCTTTATTTGCAACTTTGCAAATAAATCAAATTCAACATATTGCAACAGAGTAGCGTCCATCACGGACGCTATTTTTATATCATTAGTTATCCAAAGTTATCCAAGTTAGTAAGTGGA
>URTQ01000057.1 GCA_900550855.1 uncultured Eubacteriales bacterium | reverse complement strand
TACTAAACAGTAGGGTTTTCAAGGTTTTGGTGGAGACAATAAGACTCGAACTTATGACCTCTACGATGTCAACGTAGCGCTCTAACCAACTGGGCTATGCCTCCAAAGCAAGAGTTATCTTACACTAATTCGCGACGTTTGACAAGCGATTTGTATCAATTTCGATAAAAATGTCTGCTCCTCGTCAATTAACAACCAAAACTGCTCATCGAACAGACCATATTTTCTCTAAAACAAAAAATCAAAAATTAATGTGAAATAATTTTCATATTTTTGTTGACTAATGCGCGAATCTATGCTTATAATAAAAGCACAAAGAAATTGAAAAACAAATTGTCAATGCTCACAAGCATTGTGATTTTCTCCCTTAAATATCTTCTTACAAAGCAAGTATCCCAAGCGTAGTCGCTCGGGATATTTGTTTATGCGGCTCAAAATTGCCGTTTTTTTTCTTTTATTATCCGTTGATTTTCTCTTTTTCTCGGTCGCTTTTATCTTTCAATATCGATTTCCCGTGCAACCTCAAATCGCTTTTCGGTCGAACTTCTCTCGTTTTATCAAAGCGTTTCCGCGAGGTCGAGAATCAATCTTTCGGTGTCCTGCCAACCGAGGCACGGGTCGGTGATGGATTTGCCGTACACGCCGCCGTCGGGGGATTGCGCCCCTTCCTCGATGTAGGATTCTATCATAAGTCCTTTGACGATGTCTTTGATGTCGGACGACTCGCGCATACTGTGCAGAACTTCCTTTGCGATACGCGGTTGCTCGTAGAAGCGTTTTGCGGAATTAGAATGGTTGGTGTCCACGATGACGGCGGGATTTGCAAGTCCGCTTTGGGCGTACAAATCCGCGAGTTTGCGCAAATCCTCGTAGTGATAGTTGGGTATGGTCTGACCGTTTTTGTCCACCGAACCGCGCAATATGGCGTGAGCGAGCGGATTGCCTTTCGAGTTGACTTCCCAGCCCGTATATACGAACGTGTGCGGATGTTGTGCGGCGCGAATGGAATTCATCATAACCGCCAAATCGCCGCTGGTTGGGTTTTTCATACCGACGGGAATGTCCAAACCGCTTGCAGTGAGGCGGTGGAACTGATTTTCAACCGACCTTGCGCCGACTGCGACGTAGGAAAGCACGTCGGACAAATAGAGGTGATTTTCGGGATAGAGCATTTCGTCCGCGCAGGAAAAGCCCGTTTCGCGCAACGCTTTTATGTGCAGTTTGCGGATTGCGATAAGACCTTTGAGCATATTCTCGCTTGCGTGGGGGTCGGGTTGGTGCAACATTCCCTTGTATCCGTCGCCCGTGGTGCGCGGTTTGTTGGTGTAAATGCGCGGCACGATGAGGATTTTGTCCTTGACCTTTTCTTGCACCGTGCGCAATCTCGAAATATAGTCGAGCACGGCGTCCTCTCTGTCCGCCGAACACGGACCTATCACAAGCACGAGCCTGCCGTCCTTACCCTCGAATATCGCTTCGAGCGCGTCGTCGGTCGCCTTCTTTTTAGAGGCGAGTTGCTCGTCTATGGGGTACATTGCCTTTATCTCTTGCAATGTGGGCAGTTTTCTTTTGAATTCCAAATTCATTCTTTCACCTCGTTGCATTTATCGAAAACCTTGCGACGCTTGGTCGAAAGGCGCATCATCTCTCGTATGCCTTCTCTGTCGTCGGACTCGATACACTTTTTGAGTTTGTCGAAGTGTTGCTCGAAAAGGTCCATTTGCTCGACTATCTCGTCCTTGTTTGCAAGGAACAACTCTGACCACATCTCGTCGTTTATCTTTGCGATTCGAGTGAGGTCGCGGAAGGAATCCCCCGTATAATCGGCAAGATGTTCGCTCTCTTTGCATACCATAAGCGACACCGCGATACAGTGCGTGAGATGGGAAAGGAATCCCACCATCTCGTCGTGTTGTTTTACGGTGAGCGTGCATATATGTTTGAAGCCGAGTTGTCTTCCCAAATCCTCGCAAAGTTCGATTGCGCTTTGCGTATTCTTTTCGGTCGGCACGACGATGTAGTTTGCGCCCTCGAAAATTTCCGCCTTTGCGTTCTCAACGCCCGAACACTCTCTGCCTGCCATAGGGTGAGCGCTTATAAATTCAACGTCGCTGCGAAGCACGCTCTGCACCTTTTCGACAACGCCGCCCTTTACGCCGGTAACGTCGGTTATCACCGCGCCCGACTTGAAGCAGTCTTGATTCTTTTCAATCCACTCTACGAACGTATGCGGATAAAGTGCAAACACGATTAAGTCGAATTTGCCGACGTATTCGCTCGCGACTTCGGTAGAGCCGCTTGCGATATAACCTTTTTCGAGCGCGTAATCTATCGCCTCTCTGCTCTTGTCGATTGCGCCTACCTCATAGCCCTTTTTTGAAAGCGCCTCTGCGTAACTGCCGCCTATGAGTCCCAAACCGACGATGAGAATTTTCATATCCTTATTCAACTTCATACTTCACCCCGAGTTTTCCTATCGTTTCAAAGAAATTCGGAAAACTTTTCTTCACCGCTTCCGCGCCGTCGATAACGCCGCCGACCGCGCTTAAAAGTATACTGCACGCCATAACGATTCTGTGGTCGTTGTGACCGCAAATCGCACAATTCGGCGTTTTTATATCGTTTTTGTATATTACAACCTCGTTTTCGCGCACATCGACGTTTATTCCGAACTTTGCAAGTTCTTGCGCCATTGCCTGCGCTCTGTCGCTCTCTTTTATTTTGAGCCGCCTCGTGCCGACGAAGGTCGCACCATCTTTCACCGCCGCGACGCAGAACGCAATCGGTGCTAAATCGGGGCAATTCGCAAGGTCGATAACCGCGTTTTTATCGTTCAATTTTTTGAAAATGTCCTTGCAAACTTTGTCGCCCTGAACACTGTTTTCGTCAAGTCCTGCAACTTCGACGGTGCCGCCGAGTTCGTTAAGAGCAAGAAGCATTGCGCCGTTTGACCAGTCGCCCTCGACGACGTATTCGCCGCCGCCGTAGCGTTGATTGCCCTTGATTGAGAACACGTTTTTCTCTTTTTCGGCAATCTCGATTCCCGCCTTTTTCAACACGTCGATTGTCAAATCTATATACGCTCTGCTCTCGACGGGCGGAAGAACTCTAATCTCGCTGTCGCCGTCGAGCATAGGAAGCGCAAACAAAAGTCCCGAAACGTATTGACTGCTCACGTCGCCGCGCAAAGTGTAAATTCCGCTTTTAAGCCGTCCCGACAACGTGATTTTTTCGCCGTCGCAAACCACTTTTACGCCATTTTCGCCGAGTGCTTTTTCGTACACTTCCACGCCTCTTTCAAGCAATCTCTTTGAGCCTACAAACACCGATTTTTCAAAAAAAGCGGCGGCAATCGGAAGAAAAAATCTAAGCGTGCTTCCGCTCTCTCTGCAATCGAAAACCTTTGCGTTTTTCAAGCAATCGCCAACTTGATACGCTTTGTTTTCGGCATTTGCAAACGCGCCGTTTTCGCCGTTTTCAAAGCCTTGCGTTTTTGCGCTATTCTCATCGGTTTCGGCGTTTTTGCGCTCTCTATCAAACGTCACCGTATCGCCGTTTTTTTGCGAGGTTATGCCGAGAGTGTTTATGCAATCGAGAGTTGCCGCCATATCTTCGCTGTCCGAAATTCCGACGACTTTTCCGCCCTCTTGCGACAGCGCGCACGCAATCATAAGCCTATGCGCAAGGCTCTTTGACGGCGGCGCAAGCACTGCGCCTTCGGCTGTGGATTTTTCGATTTTGACTCTCATTTTTTGCGTTTTTTATGATGTTTTTTTATTGATTTTTATACTAATTTTGTGTGGTTTTTTGCGTTATTTTTGCAAGTTTTCGAGCATTTTTATCGCGTCTAAATATCCGTCGAATCCTTTGCCAGAAATTGTTGCGAGCGCATAGTTCCTGACAAAACTTATCTTGCGGAAGTCTTCTCTTTCGTCCACTTTTGAAATATGCACCTCGACAAACGGAATGTCAACGCCTTTGAGTGCGTCCGCGATTGCAACGCTCGTGTGCGTATACCCTGCCGGATTTATCACGATTCCGTCGAACTTTTCAAAATACGACTCTTGGATTTTGTCGATGAGCGCGCCCTCATGGTTGGACTGGAAGCACTCGACATCGATATTCTTTGAATTGCAGTACTCTTTTATGGTTTCCAAAAGGTCGGAATAGGTGCGATTGCCGTAAATTTGCGGCTCGCGGATTCCGAGCATATTGATGTTAGGACCGTTGAGAACAAGTATTTTCATTTTTTAAATTCCTTTGCGATTGCGTATGCGGCTTTGTTTACGCTCGCGTCGTTTGCGATTTTCAAGTCCGCGCACGCGTTGTATACGGGATAGCGTTTCTCGTACAGTTTTTTCAAATCGTCCGTATTCGAGGACAGCGGGCGCGATTTCGTTGCCACCAAATCTTGCATTTTTCTGTCCAAAAATACGATTTTGCCGTTACGCTTCAACGCGTTTACGTTGTTTTGGTCAAGCACCGCGCCGCCGCCCGTAGCAATCACCGCCGCGCTCTTTTTTGAAACTTCGTTTACCGTTTCGCTTTCTGTTTTTCTAAATTCCGCTTCGCCGTACTTTGCGAAAAAGTCGGCTATGGGCATTTCGATTTTCTTTTCTATTTCGCTGTCCGTATCGACGAACTCTCTTTCGAGGATTCTTGCAACCCTCTTGCCTATCGTGGATTTTCCCGACGACGGCATACCCACGAGAACGACGTTTTGCTTTTGGGCGAGTATCTTTTCGTACACGCTTTCGATTTCGTCCTTTTTTACGTCCGATACGTCTTTTCCGAGGAACAATCTCGACGCATACACCGCTTGCGCAACGAGCATATACAAGCCGCCTATCGCCTTTGCGCCCTTGTCCTTTGCTTGCAACGTGAGATTGGTGCAAAGCGGATGATATATCGCGTCAAGCACGCCTTCGAGATTGTAGAAATATCGCAAATCTATCGGCTGTTGCTCGTCGCTCGGATACATACCGACGGGCGTTGCGTTGAAAATAATTTGCGTATCCTTTCTTTCCCTTGCCTCGTCGTAGTCGATTGCGCCGTCCTTTTTCGAGCGAGAAACTTTGCTCACGCTCTTTGCGCCGAGCGCGCGAAGAACCGCGCTTGCAGTCTTTGCCGTGCCGCCCGTGCCGAGCACGAGCGCGTCCTTGTCCGACGGGTTTATATTCGCCTTTTCAAACAACGCTTTTATGCCGTAATAATCGGTGTTGTAGCCGAAAAGTTTGCCGTCCTTGTTGACTACGGTATTCACCGCGCCGATTGCTCTCGCCTCGTCGGATATGACGTCGAGATAAGGTATGACGACTTCCTTATAGGGTATCGTGACGTTTATCGCGCAAAAATCACGCTCTTGCAAAAAGTTTGCCACTTCGTCTTTTGCAAGCGGTTTAAGTTCGTAATCGTAAGAAGCGATTAGCGCGTGTATTTCGCACGAATAACTGTGCGAAAGTTTTTCGCCGATAAGTCCGTACTTCATTCTCTTATGCCTTTTCTGAAAACGTCCGTGCCGTATCTTTGCGCAAGCAAATCGCATATCGCAAGCGCGCTCACGCCGTTTATAACGTGGCATACTCGCCTTACGATTGCAGGGTCGTGTCTGCCGACGATTTCAATTTCTCTTTCCTTGCCGCTTACGAAATCGACGGTGTTTTGCTTTTGCGCTATGGACGGCGTGGGTTTAACCGCGCAGTTAAAGAGTATAGGCATACCGTTTGAAATGCCGCCGTTTATGCCGCCGTTGTTGTTGGTTGCGGTGGTTATCTTTCCGCCCTCTACTGCAAAAGAATCGTTTGCGACCGAGCCGTGCATTCTGCTCATCTCGAAGCCCTTGCCGAACTCTATACCCTTAATACCGCCGATTGCGAAAAGCGCGTGAGAAAGCACGCCCTCTACGCTGTCGAACATAGGCTCGCCGACGCCGGACGGAACGCCCACTATCGCCGTTTGCGTTATGCCGCCCACGCTGTCGAGATTTGCCTTTGCCCACTCTATGCGAGCAATCATCTCTTTGCCTTTTTCCTCGTTCAATACGGGGAATTTTGCACAATCGAGGGTTAAAACTTCGTTTTGTATATCGTTAAACTCGTTATCGCGCACGTTGTCGCATTCGAGTATGTGCGTACCTATCGTTATGCCGACGTTTTTCAACGCGCCTTTGAGTATCGCGCCTGCCGCGACGATACCTGCCGTGACTCTGCCCGAAAAGTGTCCGCCGCCTCTATAATCCTCAAATCCGCCGTACTTGCAAAACGCCGCGTAGTCTGCGTGCGAGGGGCGAGCGACGCCGTATTCGTACGCTTTGGAATCGGTGTTTTCGTTGGGTATGAAAATGCAAATCGGCGTGCCTGTGGTCTTGCCGTTAAACACGCCCGAAAGGATTTGATATTCGTCCTTTTCGCGTCTTGCGGTGTCGGTGGACATAGAGGGCGCACGCAATGCAAGCGCCGCTTTTATATCCTCGTCGCAAACGTCGATTCCCGAACACAAGCCGTCGAGAACGACGCCTACGCCTGCGCCGTGACTTTCGCCGAATACGGTCAAGGCTACGCTTTGTCCGAACGTGTTTTTCATAATCTATCCTCTCTTTCAAGAATTTCTTTTGCCGTCATATCCGCAAACTCGAACGAGCCTATCTCGTTCACGACGACAGTGCGGATTTTGCTTCCTTCCGCTTTTTTGTCGTGAGTCATAAGGCGCAAAAGTTCGTTTTCGTCGCAGTTCGCGGCGGTGGGTAAATGGTATTTTTTCAGCACTTTTTCAAGTCTTTTTTCAACTTCTTTAGAGCACATAGGCAACATACCTATGCCCACGCACTCGCCGTGCAGAAGCGCGCCGTTTTGCGCGCTCTCGATTGCGTGTCCGAGCGTATGCCCGAAGTTGAACACTTTGCGAAGTCCTTTTTCTTTGGGGTCTTTTTCGACGACGTCCTTTTTTATTGCGAGCGAGGCTTGCACGATTTCAAGCAAATCGTCTTTCAGATTCTTGCTATTTTCTATGCGCTCGAAAAGGTTTTTGTCGGACGTTGCAGCCATTTTTATCGCCTCAACAAGCCCTGCGTGCAACTGCCTTTCGTCAAGCGTGTCGAGCGTGTCTATATCGATTATGACTTTCGAGGGTTGATAGAAACTTCCCACGACGTTCTTTACGCCCTCGAAATCTATTGCGGTTTTGCCGCCTACCGACGAGTCGAGTTGTGAAAGCAAGGTTGTCGGCACGTTGTAAAACTCGATGCCGCGCATATAGCAGGAAGCCGAAAACGCCGCTATATCGCCTACGACGCCGCCGCCGACCGCAACCACGCAATCTTTTCTCGTGAAATCGTTTTGAAGCATAGTGTGCAAAAGCAGTTTGAAATTGTCGAAATTTTTGCTTTGCTCGCCTTGTTTAAGACATACTTTCACGCACTTTTCGCAGGCTTTTTCAATCTTTTCGGAATAGGTTTTCGGCACACCGTCGTCGGTGACGACAAGCACGCGCCTGTCAAGATTCAAAAGTTTGCCGACGTCTGACAAAATGCCTCTGCCCACGACCACGTCGTAACCGTTTTCGCCCGCCTTTACGCTAAATATCATACTCACCTCACGTTGTCGGCAAAGTAACTGCCCACAAGTTTGAGTTTTGCGCAAAGAGCGGACAATTCTTGAAGCATATCCTTGCCGTTTTCCGTGCGAACGTTGCCCTCTGCCTCTATGTAGAAATAATAGTTCCACTGCAAGTCTTTCATAGGACGGGAACGAAGCGTGCGCATATTGAAGTTGTGCGCGCCTATGATGTTGAGCGCGCTTGCGAGCGCACCCGACTCGTTTTGAACGGTGAACGCCAAAATGAAGTTTTCGTCCTCGCGCTTGCCCATAGACACGGGGATATTTTCCGCCCTCGAAAACGCCGCGAATCGAGTGGTGTTGTTGTGGTTGTCGTTTATGTGCGAATCGAGAACGGTCAAACCGAATATTCTTGCCGTTTCGTCGGAAGCGATTGCCGCAACCGTGCCGTCTTGCGCCTCGGCAACGTACTTTGCCGCAAGAGCGGTGTTCGAGTACGCTCTCGTTTCAAAGCCGTGCGATTTGATATATTCCTCGCATTGCGCGAGCGCTTGGGGGTGACTTACGACGGTCTTTATATCCTCGATTGTCGCGCCGTCTTTTGCAATGAGATTGTGAACGACGGCAACGTCCGTCACTTGATTGATGTGAAGCGCGCCCGAAAAAATCAAGTCCATAACCTCGCCGACTTCGCCCGCGTAACTGTTTTCGAGCGGAAGCACCGAGCAGTCGCAATCGCCGCTTTCGGTCGCCTCGTATGCGTCTTGGAAATTCGAGAACGCAACGTATTCGGAATCGGGGTACATCTTTTTTGCCGCAATATGCGCAAACGCGCCTTCCGTTCCGCAATACGCCACGCGCATTTTGCGCATAAGCGAGGATTGATATTTGCACGAAACGTCCATAGTGGCGCGGATAAAATCCTTGTAAAACGGCACGAGCGCGGGCGACTCGATGAGTTTTGCGTTGTTCGTAACGACCTGTTCTTCCCTCTCGCTGTCGCGAACGCTCAATCCGTTTTGCTTTTTGTAAAGTGCGATTTGTTCGCACGCTTGCATACGTTTTTCAAACAAGCGCGCCATCTGCTCGTCAACTTCGTTGATTATTTTTCTCGATTCCTTGATGTCTTGCATAATAACCTCTTTGAATCCATTATAAACAATTATAATTATAAATCCACAAGTTTTTTGCAAAATTAAAAAAAATACAGCTTCCCCCATCCTTCCTCACGGGGTTGTTCTTCCTCTACAAAAGTTTGACGGCGTGTATTCTAAAAAACACGTCACCCCTTCCCTTCGGGCTTTCCCCTATTGCTCAAACTTGCGTCATTTCTCTATCAAACTTTACATCGTTCGCAAGAGGGGGCAGGACGCGATTGACTTCGTAACAATCGCTATTCCGTCACTGCGTTCCTTACGGCACTCACATAGATAGGGGTATTTCTCTACTTATGCCACTGCGCTTTGTGCGCCAGCTTCGCACCCAAACGGCGC
>URTQ01000056.1 GCA_900550855.1 uncultured Eubacteriales bacterium | reverse complement strand
CCTATGCCGCAGTTATTCGCTCAATAGCGAGGTTTTTTAGCACATAGTATCACTAAGTTTTCCACCGCCAAGTATATGAATATGCAAATGTCCGACCGACTGGCAACCGTCCTCACCCTTGTTGGATACAAGACGGAAACCGTTTTGAAGTCCCAACTCGTCGGTGAGCGTAGAGAGTTTTTTGAGGCATTTTGCGAGGGTTTGCGCTTGATTGTCCGACATCTCGATTATGTTTGCGTAATGCTCTTTGGGGATAAGCAAAAGATGTACTGGGGCTTGCGGATTCAAGTCCTTTATGATTATCATATCGTCGTCTTCGTAGACTTTCGTCGACGGAATATCGCCTTTTACGATTTTACAGAAAATGCAGTTGTCCATATCCATTTCTTCCTTTTATTATTTTACGGTGTCGTCTGCAACGCCGTCGAGATAGATGTGAGTGGGCGTGATAAGACGGATTTCGTTATGCGCGCCGTTTTTCGAGTATACTTTGACGTAGTTCGGGGAATGTCCGCACCAAACGCCGCGGGTTTGGGTTTCGAACAAAACGTTCGTAGGCATACCGAGTTGCTTGTTGAGGTAGTTGCGCACAAGTTCGTGCTTAACCGCACTCATACGTTTTTGACGGTCGAGCACCACTTCGGGCGGCAACGTCGGCATACGACCCGCAACCGTTCCCCTTCTCGACGAATACGGGAAAACGTGAATGTCGGCAAATCCGACTTTTCTTGCAAACGCAACGCAGTTTTCAAATTCTTCTTCCCTTTCGCACGGAAAACCGACGATTATGTCCGTCGTAATCGCCGCGTCGGGATAGTATTCTCTGATGAGTTGCACTGCCGCATAGTATTCGTCGCAGGTGTAGTGGCGATTCATTGCTTTAAGCACTCTGTCGTCGCCGCTTTGCAACGACAAATGGAAATGCGGACAGAATCTCTTTATACCCTTCGTCGCGTCCAAAAACTCTTTTGACACCACGCCGACTTCGAGCGAGCCGAGTCGCACTGCAAAATCGTATTTCGAGAGCATTTTCATAAGTTCGGTGAGCGACGAGCCGTTATCCTTGCCGTATGCGGAAAGGTTTATGCCCGTTACGACCACCTCTTTTGCGACGTTTTGCACCTCGTCGAGTTCTCGTTCGATACTCTCGATAGCGCGCGAGCGGCTTCTGCCTCTGACGTAAGGAATCAAGCAGTAACTGCAAAAGTTGTTGCAACCGTCCTGAACCTTGATAAAATGCCTCGTGCGCAAATTCACGATTCCGTCGTTATCCTCGAAAACCGAACTAATGTCGAACTTATCGGGAACGATTTTGTCGAATTGTTCTTCTTCGCCCTTAAATTCGGTGACGATTTTGCGAGCGAAATCGAGTTTTCCGTCGCTGCCCGATATGTATTGAACGTTGTTTTTTGCAAATTGCGAAAAATTGTTTTGCGAAGCGCAACCGCACACGAAAATCTTTGCGTTGGGATTGACTTTGAGTATTCTCGCCACAGATTGACGAGATTTTTTCTCGGCTTCGGCGGTTACTGCGCAAGAATTTATGACGTAAACGTCTGCAAATTCAAGGCCTTCGGCAATTTCGAAGCCTGCGTGCTCGAAAATCGCGAGCATTGCGTCCGTGTCGTACTGATTGACCTTGCAACCCAGCGTAAATACGGATATTTTGGGAAGTTTGTCATTCATAATCAAGTTCCCCCAGAGTGTCCAAAAGTAAAGCGGACGCCACGATAGAAGCGGTTTCCGCACGCAAAATACGTCTGCCGAGCGTCACGATTTGCGCGCCAGATTCTTTTGCCGTTTGCGCTTCTTCGGGGGTAAAGCCGCCCTCTGCGCCCACAATCAAAGCAATCTTTTTGCCGCTCAAATCGCAATCTTTTATGCGGTTTTTCTTCTCGTCCTCGTAGGCAAACAGCACTTTGTCGAAATCGCCAAACGCCTTTATTACGTCTTGAAAATCGCAAAGTTCGCAAACTTTCGTGAGATATGCCGAACCGCACTGTTTTGCGGCTTCGAGCGCGATTTTGTCCGCTCTGTCCTTTGCGAATTTGGTTTCCGCCGTATTGCTCGACAGAAACGGACGAACCTCGTCTATTCCGAGTTCGACCGCCTTTTGAATTGCAAAATCCAGTTTATTGTTCTTCAAAAGCCCTGCAAAAAGCGTGACGTGCACTCTCTTTTTGTCCTGCACTTTCTCGTCGTCCACCGACAAAATCGCTCTGTCGCGGTCGATTTGCTTTATCGTGCAGTATCTTTCTATGCCGTCGTTTGCGCAGACAATCGCTTTGTAACCCGTTTTGTAGCGAAGAACTTTCGTCATATGCAAAAACTCGTCGCCAAAAACGACGATTTCACCGTTTGCGCAAACGTCTTGCGGATTGACAAAAAATCTTCTGATTTCCATATTCTAATTGGGTTAATTATGTTTTTGTTTGAGTTTGAGCGCGCGCCAGTCGTCCATTGCCATACGCTCGACGATTTCGTAGCCCGCATCCTCGTAACATTGTATCACTTCGTCGAGTCTTGTGTCAATTATACCCGACAACACGATAGTTCCGTTTTGGCGCAAATGCTTGCCTATGCTCTTTGAAAAGCGCATAAGTATGTCTGCGGTGATGTTTGCAAATATGAAGTCTGCTTTTTGGTCGCCTTCGAGCAAATCGGCTTTTTCTATGGTTGCGTCGACTTTGTTTAGTTCGGCGTTACGCTTTGCAAATTCCACCGCTTGTTCGTCGATGTCGCACATATACACGCTGTTTGCGCCACAAATCTTTGCCGCAATGCCCAAAATGCCGCTTCCGCACCCCACGTCTATGACGTCTTTACCCTCGACGTCCATAAGTTCGAGACACATTCTCGTCGTTGCGTGCGAACCCGTGCCGAACGCCATACCGGGATCGAGGCGCATAATCTTTTCGCCCTCGCTCGCCTTGTAGTCGATCCAAGTGGGAACGATGGTTATATTCTTCGTTTTTATGGGGTTATAGTACTTTTTCCACTCGTTTTCGTAGTCGGCGGCGTCGATTTCGCCCAAAAGAATTTCGCCGAATTGCACGCCGTTTTTCTTCATTTCTTCGAGATTCGATTCGAGCGCGGCAAGAAAATCCGTGTCGGTAGGTTCGTACATCGTGGAAACCTTGACCACTTCGCTTTGTTGCAATACGCTTTCGTCGACGTAATCCCAGATAACGTCGCTTTTTACGAGGTCGAGGAAGTCTTGTTTGTCCAAAATAGAAACACCGCCCGCACCTGCGTCAAACATTGCTGACGAGATGAGGTCGGCGTCGTTATGGTTTGTAAAAACCGTGATCGTTTTGTATTTCATTCGTTATACTCTCGCATTTAAGCGGTTTAGATTGCCGCTTTTGTGTGGTTTATCTTATTTTGCTTTTTCGTCGTAGGCTTTTTTGAGCGGATATTGTTTCTTCTGGTCGGAAATTTGATCGAAGCGTTTGAGGAACTCTTTTTGTTCCTTGCTTACGCTCTTTGGAACTTCGACGACGACCTTGACGAACATATCGCCCTTGCCCGTGCCTTTGAGTTTCTTTATGCCGTAATTCTTGATTGTAAACACAGTTCCGCTTTGCGTACCTTCGGGGATTTTGACCTCTTTATTGCCGTAAAGCGTAGGCACCTCGATAGTCGTGCCGAGCGTTGCGTCCACGATGGAAATAGGCACTTCGAGCAACACGTCGAATCCGTTTCTCGAAAAGAGTTTGTGCGGCGCGACTCTGACTTCGACGTACAAGCCGCCCTTTTCGCCGCCGTTCGAGCCTGCGTGACCTTCGTTGTCGTATCTGACTCTTTGACCCGAATCGATACCGGCAGGAATGTTGACCTTGACTTCGCGTACCTTTTCGAAGCGACCTACGCCGCCGCAAGAGGTGCATTTGTCGGTGATAATCTTGCCCGTGCCGTGACAGGTTGGGCAAACGCCTTGCGTGCTGACTTGACCGAAGGGCGTGCGTTGAGTCATAGTCACTCTGCCGCTACCCTTACATTGCGAGCAAACCTTGAACGCCGTGCCGTCCTTCGCGCCCGTACCTTTGCAGTCGGGGCAATTCTCAACTCTCTTGACGCTGACGGTCTTTTGAGTGCCGAACGCCGCTTCCTCGAACGTAAGATTTATACCGACGAGGATATCCTGACCTCTTTGAGGCGCGTTTGCGCGTTGCGCTCTCGACGAGCCACCGCTGAATCCCGAAAAGATTGACGAGAATATGTCGTCCATATCGAATCCGAATCCGCCCGTGCCGCCCGAGAATCCGCCAAATCCCGCGCCTGCCTGCGGTCCGTTTTCGTCGCCGTAGGTGTCGTATGCCGCGCGCTTTTGCGGGTCGGAAAGCACTTCGTAGGCGTGGTTTATATCCTTAAACTTCGCCTCTGCGTCCTTCTTTTCCTGCTCGCTTGCCGAAACGTACATATCGGGGTGATATTTCTTTGCGAGTTTACGATAGGCAAGTTTCAATTCGTCTGCCGTAGCCGTCTTTTCGACGCCGAGTATTTCGTAATAATTTTTTGCTGCCATAATCTATTCTTCAACCCTATCGGGTTGCCTTTATTCGTATTTGGGTGCTATTTGCACGTTATCTCGACATTTATTTATAATATCGAGTTTCCTTTTATACGTCTTGGCGCAACGGTTGCCCGTTGCGCCTCGATTCGTTATTGTTTTGACCTATATCAGTCAACCGTTCCGTCTACGCCTCCGTCCGGATTTGCGCCGCCTTGGAAGTCTTCGGGGTTAATTCCCGCTTGTTTTGCCGCTTCTGCCGCTGCTTCGGGGTTTTGTTGATAGAACTTCGTGAAGATGGGGTCGGTGACTTTCGTCAATTTTTCGACAACCGCTTTCACGTCGTCTTCGCTCTCTGCTTTTGCAAGTTCTTCGGTTGCGGTCTTCGTCGCTTCGGTGACTTGCGTCTTGTCTGCTTCTTCGAGTTTCTCGCCGTTTTCGCTTACGAATTTATCGACAGCGAAGATAAGTTGTTCTGCGTTGTTCTTTGCGTCCACGACCGCTCTACGCTTCTTGTCTTCCTCTGCGTACTTCTCTGCGTCCTTGACAGCGGCGTCGATGTCCGCTTCGGTGAGGTTGGAAGACGCGGTGATGGTGATGGATTGAGATTTGCCCGTAGCCTTATCGCAAGCCTTGACGGATACGATACCGTTTGCGTCGATGTCGAATGTGACTTCGATTTGCGGGATTCCGCGCGGTGCGGGTGCGATACCGACGAGTTCGAATCTGCCGAGCGTCTTGTTGTCGCGAGCAAATTGTCTTTCGCCTTGCAAAACGTGAATGTCGACTGCGGTTTGGTTATCTGCCGCCGTGCTGAACACTTGCGATTTGCTCGTAGGAATTGTGGTGTTTCTGTCGATAAGTTTGGTGCATACGCCGCCGAGCGTTTCGATGCCGAGCGACAACGGTGTGACGTCGAGCAAGAGCATATCTTTCACTTCGCCTGCGAGAACACCGCCTTGAATTGCCGCGCCGAGAGCCACGCACTCGTCGGGGTTGATTCCCTTGTACGGGTCTTTGCCGGTGATGCGTTTAACCGATTCGTACACTGCGGGAACACGAGTCGAACCGCCGACCATAATGACCTTTGCGATGTCGTTGTAACTGAGTCCTGCGTCTTTAAGCGCTTGTTGCATAGGACCTTGCGTTGCCTTGACGAGATCTTCGGTGAGCGAATCGAATTTTGCTCTGGTAAGTTCCATATCGAGATGCATAGGCACGCCGTTTTCCATTGCGATGAACGGAAGCGAAATCTTCGCTTTGGTCACGCCGGACAAGTCGATTTTTGCCTTTTCTGCGGCTTCTTTGATACGTTGCATTGCCATCTTGTCTTTGGTGAGGTCGACGCCGTGTTCTTTCTTGAACTCGCCCGTGATCCAGTCCATAATGCGTTTATCGAAGTCGTCGCCGCCCAAACGGTTGTTACCTGCCGTTGCAAGAACTTCGAATACGCCGTCGCCGAGTTCGAGGATAGAAACGTCGAACGTGCCGCCGCCGAGGTCGAAGATGAGGACTTTCTGATTCTTGTTCTCGTCCTTATCGATGCCGTAAGCGAGTGCCGCCGCCGTAGGCTCGTTGATGATACGTTTCACTTCCAAGCCCGCAATCTTACCTGCGTCTTTGGTTGCTTGACGTTGAGAGTCCGTGAAGTATGCAGGAACGGTGATAACCGCTTCCGTAACCTTTTCGCCGAGATACTTCTCTGCGTCGTTTTTGAGTTTGGTCAAAATCATTGCCGAGATTTCTTGCGGCGTATATTCTTTGTTTTCGATTTTAACTTTATAATCCGAGCCCATCTCTCTCTTGATGGAACTTACGGTATGTTCGGGGTTTGCGACCGCCTGACGTTTAGCGATTTCGCCGACGAGTCTTTCGCCGTCCTTTGTGAACGCCACGACGGACGGGGTCGTTCTCATACCTTCGGCGTTGGGGATAACCACCGCTTCACCGCCTTCCATAACTGCTACGCACGAGTTTGTCGTACCAAGGTCAATACCGATAATCTTTCCCATATTATTTCTCCTTTTCCCGCTTTGACGGGAAGAAAACTTATTTTCTTTATATTTTATGTTTTCGCATTACTGCGGAAATGTTCTTGTTTATTTATTGTTTATTGTTTTGCTTCTATACTCTTTGCTCATTCTTCCCAGTATCCGACTTTTACGCTTGCCGGTCTTAGAAGTTTCGTTCCGAGCATATATCCTTTTGCAAGCACTTCGACCACTTTGCCTTGTTTCTGTTCGTCCTTGACTCTTTCAACCGCGCTCATAAACTTTGCGTCGAAGTCTTTGTCTATTGCGTCGACTTCTGTGAGTCCGAATCCGCCGAGCGCGCCGAGAATCTGACTTTCCATCATATTGAATCCCGTAAGAGCCGCTTCGTCTTTGACGTACTTTCTTGCAAGGTCGCAGTTGTCAAGCACGGAAAGCATCTTTTCAATCACTATGGATTGTCCGAGTTGCTTCATATCTTCGGCAATGGAATTGTTGCGCTTGCGATAGTTGTCGAAATCCGCTTGCAGTCTTTGAGTCAAACCTTTGCAGGTTTCAGCCTCTGCGATTGCCTGTCCGAGTTTTTCTTCGAGTGCGGCGATGTATTCCTCGTCGCTAAGCCCCTCGCGTTCTATCTCAAATGACTTTTTCTCGTCCTCTTTGACTTCCGCTTCGACTTGCTCGTCGTTTTGACTTTCGGCTTTATTTTCGTTTTTGTTTTCGTATTTATCTTTGTTTTTCATTTCAATCCTCGTTATCCTTTTTGTCTTTCACCACGCTCGCGATTGTTTTCTTCATACAATCGAGCACGCCGATAACCTTTTTGTAGTCCATACGTTCAGGGCCTATAACGCCCGCCTCGCCGACCACCTCGTCGCCCACTTTGTACGAAGCCGTGATGATTGCGCATTTATCGACGCCACGTTCCTCTTTGCCTATTCTCACCGAGAACTCGATTGAGCCGTCTTCGCTCGAAAGCAAGTCGCCGATGTTCTCTTTGTCGGATATAACCGAGAGGAAGTTCTTTGCGTCCTCGACGTTGTTGTATTCGGGATAGTCAAGCATTTTGAGCGCGCCTTCCACGAATACGTTTCTGTCGCTATGCTCGGACAGGTATATACGAAGTATTCCAAGCACGTCGTCGAGTATGTCCTCGAAGCCTTTGAGTTCGACGTCGATTTCCGCAAGGTCGAATCTGTCCATATCCTTGATGTTTCTGCCTTGGAAAACCTTGTTCAGCACTTTGGTTGCCGTGTCGATATATTCCGCTCTCACGTCTTCGGGAATGTCAATCGCCTTGTCCGCAATCATACCGCTGTCCGTGACGATAAGCACGACCGCCTTGCCGTTTTTGAGCGGTACGAGTTTGATTTCCTCGATAACGACGTCCTGCGCGTTCTTTTCCACGATGAACGACGTGTAATTCGTCGCGTCGCTTATTATCTTCGCCGCCTCTATGGACATATCTTGGATTTTTCCGAGTTTGTTCATAAATCTGTCGCGAATGAGTGCGGTTTCTTGGTCGGTGAGCATATTGCCCTCGAACGAACTTATGCTTTCGACGTAGAACTTGTAAGCGTCTTTGAGCGGTATGCGTCCTGCCGACGTGTGCGGTTGTTCGATATATCCGAGTGCTTCGAGCGCGCTGAGTTCCGCCCTCACGGTCGCAGAACTGACTTCGGGCAAATACTTGCTTTGAATATCCGAACTGGACACGGGTTGTCCCGTAGATATATACAGGTCAACCAACGCGTGCAATATTCTTTTTTTCCTTTCAGTCAACTCTTTTCCCATAACGTCTTTCCTCGCTATGACTTTTAGCAGTCTTTCGCTTTGATTGCTAACAGTATATGTCCTCTTTTGCTAAATGTCAATACTTTTAGCACATATTTTTTTACATTTTTTGTTATTTTTTATATTTTTTCAACGTCGATTCGCCTATCTCGCGCCCCGCCGATTTTTGCGGACACTATATTGATTGAAATAAGTAATAAAATGTATATACATCTTAAATACGCGCGTATAGCGTGTCGTCACCGTTGCGCACGGAATATGCAAAAACAGCATATCGGCGGCGCAAGCGCGCAAAAATTAAGTCGCACGAGCATTCCTAAACAATACAAACAGAAGTTGCATATAGACTTATCAAAGTTGCAAAACGACGATACGAGCGTAGCAATATAGTTTTAGCGAGCGTAAGGATTGAATTATAACCAATAATTTTTGATATAATGCGAAAAATAGATTGCATTTTCTTTTTAAGTTTGATATAATCCAAAAAGCAATCTGAATTTGCTAGTGTGGCTCAGCAGGTAGAGCAGCTGATTCGTAATCAGCAGGTCGCCGGTCCGAATCCGGCCACTAGCTCCAAATTGCTCAAATTGACAAAGGCATCGCAAAGCGGTGCCTTTTGTCTTTTATTCGCAATTTGTCGCTTTTCCCCTTTCGCCCTCTGCGCTCTCAAAACGAGCGACATGCAACTCATGCTGTCATTCCGCGCGCCGTGCGATGGGGATGCCCCTGTTTTTTAATGCAAACGGACGAATTTTATTCAATTCAAATTCGGGTGTGGGTGCAACCCACCCTCAATTATTAATTATTCATTATTAATTATTAATTTTCCAGAGCCACT
>URTQ01000055.1 GCA_900550855.1 uncultured Eubacteriales bacterium | reverse complement strand
CGCATCGGGCGCAACTTGAACAGAATCCGCAAACGAAAAATCCGTTTGGACGTTTGGCGTTGCGCAATACAACTGATTCGCTTTTATTTCAAAAACAGTCGATTTTAATTCCGTTCCTACAATTTCGGGTTCAACCACAGAATCTGCGTCTTTGTCGTTGCAAGCACTTAATAGTAAGCATACGTTAATAAAACACGCTAATATTGCAATCAAAATTACTGCTTTTCTTTTCATTTTTAGCCCTCTTTGATACGATTAAAAACGCAAAATCACTTCTTTTCTTTCCAATTTATATTCTTTTATCATCTTTTCCGAATCAATTTTAGCAAGGGTTGCAACGCCGATAAATACGCTTTTCCCTCTCGTCTTCGGGCATCTCATAAAAACCAATCTGTTGGGGAATTTGTATTTGTCTTTCACAAACTTCTCTCTGTCCGAACAAGATTCCGTAATCTTGTTGCCTTCTATGCTGTTTTTCCAATCCGAATGCCATTCGTCGTTCAAATATACAATCCACGCAATATAATCGGGCATACCGTATTTATCCAACGAAACGCTCGACCTCATATAACTTTCATAATGAGTTCCGAAAATCTTTTAATCATTCCGACGTAATTGTCGCCGACAAAAGTTTGACCTTGTTTTAATACGATTTCACGCATTTTAATTTTCCCCTTTTTTGTAAAACAAATTGTGTATAAATATTATCATTTAGCATAATAGATGTCACAACTGTTAGGTTGTGCCTAATTTGGCGGACATCCTGTTAAGTAATGCCTAATATTGTTGATGAGGAAATATTCAGCAACGATATGGACGAATTAAGCGAAAAAATCAGCAAAAGATTGAAAGAGGAAATCGAACTGTCGGGAAAATCGAAAAGCGAACTTGCAAAAGCAATAGGCGTATCGAAACCGACCGTTTCGCAATACCTTTCGGGACGAATTATGCCCTCTCTCGTCACGTTTGCGAAAATGTGCGCTTTTCTCGATTGTTCCGCAGACGATATTTTGAAACCTTAACAACAGATTCGCAAATGCGAAAGAGAGAGGCGTTTGCCTCTCTCTGTTTAGGTTTTTCGGGATTCTATTCACTTCAACGCTCTGAAATACACGATTTTCGTGTCTTGTGCAAACGGTTCGGCAAGGTCGGGATTTTGCGCCAAAATGTCTTCGGGCATTGCGGACAGAGCCGAGCATACGTCAAGCATAGTGTCGGACGGCGAGGCGACGTACACGGACAATGCGGACGTGTTTTGCGCACGTTCCGTGCCGACTTCCACCGCCGAGATATACGACGCTTCGAGCGGCGAGAATCCGCAGACCGCGATTGCCACATCGAACGTGATGTCAAACTCGCGTTCTCTGCGCACGACCGCGTCTATGCGCTGAATCTTGCAATCTACGCGCACCTCTTTCGAGAACGGGATTTCGCTTGCCGCCGAGATTGCAAACGGAAGTTCCGCGCGCACGGAATTGTAGCCGTTTTCGTCGCGATAGATTATATCCGTATTTGCAACGCCCTCGACGATGAGGCTGTTTTCGTCGTTGACGTATGCGCGAGTCGTATAGCACCTTGCATACGGCAGAGCGCACACTTCGATTGCCGCGGGTTTGTTGTCCGAAAGCGTTGCGCTTCCGCCCACGCCCTTGACAAAATAACCGCAGCCGTCAAAGCAGGTGTATTTTGCGGTTTTGCGTTCGATTTCCGTTTGATTGGACAGCATAAACAGGTCAGACACGATTTCGGTTTTCGAACATCTATACGCTTGAACCTTGATTTGAATCTCGCCTTCCACGCGAATGGTATTGTCGTCCGTCACGCCTTGAAGCACGATTTTGGACGATTTCAAAGCGGTGTAAAGTTTGATTGCGTCGCCCTCTTTCACGCCGTCGAGGTTGAATTCTTCTTCGAGCGGAATTTCAAAAGCGTGTTGCTTGATTTCTCCGCCCTCGACGTAGGTCACGACCGAATACACCGCAAGTTTTGCGGTTGCGCCGCCTTCCGTTGCGAGCGACTGGCGAGTTACGACCGTCGAAGAAAGTCCGAGCACGGATTCGATTTCGCCGCCCACGTTCTTTTCGTCGTCAAAGGGAACGACCACCGATTTTTGCGCGATAAAGGACGGGACGTAAATCTCTTGCTTTTGGACGTAGCAATCGTCCGCATTGACAAGCACCTCGATTTCGTCGCGTTTGATTGCCGATACGTTGACTTCCAGCACCGCCGTCAGCGTGAGCGTATCCCCCGCTTCCACGTCGGATTCGGATATAACGATGTCGCACCACGCGCTGTCGCCCTCGACGAACTCGCCGTCCACTCTCGCCGTAAAATCGGCGTTGTAATCCACGCCCTTCGGCGTTCCGTCTTTATCCAAGTACGCAAGGCGGAAATTCACTCTGCCGCCCACTTGCGCATATCCGTCCTGCGCGTCGACGCTCGTCGCTCGCGCGTCCACCGCCAAAGACAATACCTTTGCAATGTTGCTCATATCCACGTCCGTCGGCGAAAACTCGACAACTCGCTCGGATGTCGGCGCAACGTAAAATTTGCTGGCACTTATTTTTTCAAAATCGAACATAGCATTCCTCCGTTTCACCAAAAACATATTCAAACTTCTTTGCGTTTATGCGAATAAAATTTGAATTTTCGGCAACAATCGGTGTATGAGAGAAATAGGACAATCCATCGTAGAGGCAAAAGCCCGCGTGCAAAAAATAGTCGGCATACCCGTACTTGTCAAAATCAACGGCGGCAGAGGCAAATCCTCGCTCTATCACGGCAAAGTGACCGCGCTGTTTCCCTCGATATTCACCGTCGAACTCGAAGGCGGCGAAAAACGCACCTTTTCATACAGCGACGTCCACACGAAAAACGTGCTGTTTTTGAAAAACAAGGATACGGATTGACGGTTAATCTGTGACGAATAGTCAATAACCAAGATTTTCGAAATATCCCGCATCGTTACGCTATCTTGTCTTGCAACCGCTATTCGATTCGGGTGAGGGTGAGACCCTCCCGAAATTATTAATTATTCATTATTAATCATTAATTCATCAAATATGTTCCTCATAATACTCCCCTTATCACGACGAACGACGCGCCCAATCGGACGGCCGTTTGTCGTTTTATATATGAGTTTTGCAATCGATTTTCCCGAACCACTATATGTTGTGGTGTGGACGTTGCGTACACGATTTTCGGCAAAAATATTTGAGCGTGTTAGAATGCGGATTGCAATTTTACATATGCGGTTACATATCCAAAAACCGCCGTTTTCGATACACGAAATGTGGAATTTGCAATTTTCGGCATTTTGCGACAAAAACACAATATGTAGTGTTTCGCAAAAAAGTTTCACGCTTTATTTTGTGATTTGTCCTTGACATATTACGCGTGCTTGCTATAATAAAGAGGCACATTTTCCAAGGGGGTTCAATAGATATGTTGAACATCAAAAAGAGAGACGGAAGTATAGTTCCATTTAATCTAAACAAAATTAAGGTCGCAATCGAAAAGGCGTTCACCGCGGTGAACAAGAGTTTCAGCGACGACATCATCGATATGCTTGCGCTCAGAGTCACCGCAACCTTCAACGATAAGGTCAAGGGCGACGTGGTCAGCGTCGAGGACATTCAGGACTCTGTCGAAGTCGTCCTCATTCAATCGGGTTACGTCGAAGTTGCAAAAGCGTACATCCTTTACAGAAAACAACACGAGAAACTTCGCGAGATGAATTCCACTATGCTCGACTACAAGAACACGGTGAACAATTATCTCAAAATCAACGACTGGCGCGTCAAGGAAAACTCGACGGTGACCTATTCCGTCGGCGGACTTATCCTTTCCAACTCGGGCGCGGTTACGGCAAACTACTGGCTCAGCGAAATCTACGACGAAGAAATCGCAAAGGCACACCGCGAAGCGCAAATCCACATTCACGATTTGTCTATGCTCACGGGCTACTGCGCAGGCTGGTCGCTCAAACAACTCATCAAAGAAGGTCTCGGCGGAATCCCCGGCAAAATCACGTCGTCGCCCGCAGGACACCTTTCCACCCTCTGCAACCAGATGGTCAACTTCCTCGGCATTATGCAAAACGAATGGGCAGGCGCGCAAGCGTTCAGTTCTTTCGACACGTATCTTGCGCCGTTCGTCAAGGTTGACAACCTCTCGTACAAAGAGGTCAAACAATGCATACAATCCTTCATTTACGGCGTAAACACCCCTTCTCGTTGGGGTACGCAAGCGCCGTTCACCAACATCACGCTCGACTGGGTCGTCCCCAACGACTTAGCGGAACTTCCCGCAATCGTCGGCGGCAAAGAGATGGACTTCAAGTATAAGGATTGCGTCAAGGAAATGGCTATGGTCAACAAGGCGTTTATCGAGATTATGATCGAGGGCGACGCCAACGGCAGAGGCTTCCAATATCCTATCCCGACCTATTCTATCACGAGAGATTTCGACTGGTCGAACACCGAAAACAACCGCTTGCTGTTCACGATGACGGCAAAATACGGCACGCCGTACTTCTCTAACTACATCAACAGCGATATGGAACCGAGCGACGTGCGCAGTATGTGCTGCCGCTTGCGCCTCGACCTTCGCGAACTTCGCAAGAAATCGGGCGGCTTCTTCGGAAGCGGCGAATCCACGGGTTCTATCGGCGTCGTGACCATCAATATGCCGCGTATCGCGTACGTCAGCAAGACGGAAGACGAATTTTTCAAAGAACTCGAACGCCTTATGAACGTATCCGCTCGCTCGCTCAAAATCAAGAGAAACGTCATCACCAAACTTCTCGACGAAGGACTTTATCCCTACACCAAGAGATACCTCGGCACGTTCGGCAACCACTTCTCGACGATCGGTCTTGTGGGTATGAACGAGGCTTGCCTCAACGCAAACTGGGTAGGCAAGGATATGACTCACAAAGAAGCGCAGGAATTCACCAAGAAAGTGCTCAACTTTATGCGTGAAAAACTCAGCGACTATCAAGAGCAATACGGCGATTTGTACAACCTCGAAGCAACGCCCGCAGAGTCCACTTCCTACCGCCTTGCAAAGCACGACAGAGAAAGATATCCCGACATCATTTGCGCAAGCAATATGGACAACGTGCCCTACTACACCAACAGTTCGCACCTTCCCGTCGGCTACACGAGCGACATCTTCTCTGCACTCGACATTCAAGACGAATTGCAAACTCTCTACACGTCGGGTACGGTATTCCACGCATTCCTCGGTCAACGTCTCGACAGTTGGCAAGCGGCGGCGAATCTCGTAAGAAAGATTGCCGAAAACTACAAACTTCCCTACTACACGCTCTCGCCCACATATTCCATCTGCCAAGAGCACGGCTATCTCGACGGCGAGCAATACACCTGCCCCATCTGCGGCAAGAAGACGGAAGTTTACAGCCGTATCACCGGTTACTATCGCCCCGTTCAAAACTGGAACGACGGCAAACGCGCAGAGTTCAAAGAGCGTAAAGTTTACGACATCGCGACCTCGCAATATCACGGCAAACACGTTGAAGAATTCGTGTGCGACGACCAAGCAACCGGCGAAGTCAAACCGATTCAAAAATCCGAAGCGACCGAGCAATGCGCATGCGCGCAAAAAGGCGGCGACGAAGGTCTTTTGATCTTCACCACGAAGACCTGCCCCAACTGCAAGATGGCAAAAGCAATGCTCGACAAAGCAGGTATCGCGTACACGGTTATCGACGCAGAAGACAACAAAGATCAAACGCTCGCGTTCGGCGTCAAGAAAGCACCGACGCTTCTCGTTCCCAACGGAAACGGCTACGACGTTTACGACAACGCAAGCAAGATCAAAGGCTATATCGAATCGAGAAAATAAGGAATAAACGATAGCGGTATGGCAACAGCCATACCGCTTTTCTTTTTGAAAAAGCAAGAGGTAATTATGGACAAATTTGACATAATCGTCGTAGGCGCAGGCCCTGCGGGTATGACCGCCGCGCTCAACTGCCTCAGAGCAGGCAAAAGCGTTTTGGTGCTTGAAAGCGACAGTTTCGGCGGACAAATCGCATACTCGCCGAGAGTGGAAAACTTCCCTTCTTATCAAAAGATTTCGGGTTCGGAACTTATGGACAAACTCTATGAGCAAATAACCGAATGGGGTGCGCAAATCGAACTTGAAAAAGCACAATCGATAGTTAAAACGCCGTTTGGGTTTGAATTAACCACCGATTACAATAAATACGAGTGCAAGTCAATCATTCTCGCAACGGGCGTTAAACCCCGCAAAATCGGCGTTGAAAGAGAGGACGAACTCGTCGGTAGCGGCGTAAGTTACTGCGCTCTTTGCGACGGCGCGTTCTATTCGGGCGAAGACGTTTGCGTGATAGGCGACGCCAACACCGCACTTCAATACGCGCTCGTTTTGAGCGGATATTGCAAGCGCGTGCATATCTGCACTTTGTTTGACAAATTCTTCGGCGACAAGGCTCTTTTGGATCTCGTGCTCGCTCGCCCGAACGTCAAATACACGCACAATCTTTCCTTGAAAGAGTTTATCGGACAAGACGAACTCAGCGCGCTTCGCTTTGAAAACACGGTTACTCACGAAGACGTAACCGTCGAAGCAAAATGCGCTTTTATCTGCATAGGTCAAGTGCCGAACAACACCGCTTTTGCAAACCTCGTCGAACTCGACAAAGCGGGCTACATCGTTGCGGACGAAAACTGCACGACGTCTTGCGAAGGCATATTCGTTGCCGGCGATTGCAGGACAAAGAAAATCCGCCAACTCGTTACGGCGGCTTCGGACGGTTCGATTGCCGCGTTCAACGCCTGCGCGTACGTTGACAAAGTGAACGGATAAAACCTAAAAGAACGACGCGGACGCTTCCGCGTTTTTCTTTTGAAACGCCATTTCGATTTGGCAAAACGAACGTTATGACAATTCTTATAGACGTTGACAACACCCTACTCGATTTCGATAAGTGCGCAAACGAAAGCATAAAAAACGCTTGCGCTCGTTTCGGTATAGACAAAGCAAACGAAATTTGCGAGATATTCCACCCCTTCAACCTTTCGCTTTGGCAACAACTCGAACGCGGCGAATTGACGATGGAAAAACTGCTCGAAACGAGGTTCAATTCCCTTTTCGAAAGAGTTGGCGTAAGGGCGGACGGAATAGCGTTTGAAACCGCTTTTCACGAAGGACTTGCCGAAAGTGCGGTTGCGGTTGACGGCGCAAAGGAATTGCTGGAATACCTTGCTTCGAAATACGACTTGTACGTCGCAAGCAACGCACCGCTCGGACAGCAAACCAAACGATTGAAAAAGGCGGGATTCGACAAATATATAAAAGGATATTTCGTGTCCGCAGAGATAGGCTATCTCAAACCAAACAAAGAGTTTTTCGACGCGTGCTTTGCAAAACTCGACGAAAAACCGCAAGACGTCTGTATGATAGGCGACTCGCTGACCGCCGACATAAACGGCGCGCGCAACTACGGCATAAACACGATTTGGTTTGACAAATACCGCACGGGAAAGCAAGCCGACTGCGACTACACCGTCACCGACCTTTTGCAAATAAGAAATATTTTGTAAGGCAACAACGTTTAATTTGTACGACTTAAAACAAAAGTTTCAATCGCATAAACGAAGAAACGTTATCGCGCATAACGCAATACAAAAGCGAATATAAATATAAAAAAGGCCGCATTTAGCGGTCTTTTTTCATAGTTTGCTGTCAATCAAGGAGAGCAAAATCTTTCGTCCGTCGGTGAGATTTATATAAAACATATACCCCATCTCTTTGTCGAGATATTCCACATCTTTAACCTCGTCGATTTCCATCGATATCAACTCTCCGATTTTCGTCAACAGTTCTTCCATAGGGCGTTCTCCTTTGTTTTGATAGGTTTATTATATGACCCCATTTGTACAAATTCAAGTCTTTGAGGACAAATGGGGGCATACTATTTTTGTAGAAAAATGTAGGAGTTTGTCGCAAAATGTCGGAAAATAACGAAAAATTGACTGAGTGTTTCGCGGAGCGACTTTGCGACCTTATGCAAGAAAGCAAAACCGATGTAGGTTGCCTTTCTCGCGATTTGAATCTCAACCCTTCTGCCGTGTACAAGTGGCTACGGAAAGTATCTTTACCGAATTTTGAAAACGCAATCGTGCTTTCGGACGGCTTCGGCTGTTCGCTCGACTATCTTTTCGGACTCAAAGAACTGGACGTACAGTACACGCCGCACTCGCCCCTTTCGTCTTTTAGGGAACATTTTGAAAAAATCCTTTGCGAAAAGAAAATCACCGAGTACCGCCTCGTCAGGCAAACGGGCATATCTCGCAGCAAAATCGCGTCTTGGCGAAAAGGCGAAAGTTTGCCGAGCATTCCGAGCCTTATTTCCGTTGCCACCGCCCTCGATTTGACCCTCGACGCACTTGTGGGCAGAGATTGACGTTTCCTCAACAGGGACAGTCATCTTGTACTCAAAATCACACATCACCCCTTCCCTTCGGGCTTTCCCCTATTGCTCAAACTAACGCCAATTCTCTACAAAATTGAACATCGTTCGCAAGAGGGGAAGTCGGCACTCACATAAATAGGGGTATTTCTCTACTTATGCCACTGCGCTTTGTGCGCCAGGCAGTGGCCAACGGACGGCGCAGTCGCTTGTACTGTTCGTCAAGTTCGGCGCTCATAGGCTCGCCGCCTTGCGGCTCGTGTCCCGTCTGCGAAAAAGCAGAGTAGCAGTATAAGAACGCTTCGAATAGGTGTTCGTTTAACCGCTTGCGTGCGAAGCACGCTCTCACCAAACAAGCACTCGCGCGGAATTGCGGTTTGAGTTTTTGTCCGTCCTGTTTTGAGAGCAAAGAGGGCTTGCGCGGTTAGTGATTGCGAGAACAAGTGCGGTGTCAAGCAATAAACTTCCGTTTTTTGCTTTCACCGCAACGCCGATTGAGCAATGGGTTGCTGACGCATTGCACATATCTCGCGTAAATTACACGAGATACGAAACGAACGCAGTCAATCCCGATTTTGACACGTTGATAGCCCTCGCCGACTTTTTCGACGTGTCGCTGGATTCGCTATTTAATAGGGATTAGTTTTTTAATTTACACATTCCGTTAATAAGTGCGCCCTAAAATCTTTATTCCCTCAATAGAAGTACTCGTCGTTCACGTTTAATTATAACTTCCCCCTTCCTCACGTGTT
>URTQ01000054.1 GCA_900550855.1 uncultured Eubacteriales bacterium | reverse complement strand
AAAAGCCGCCAAAATGTTCGATTAGATACTGTTTATTCTATTTGTCGGAGGCAATATGGAAGTTGAATTTATATCCGACAAAGATTGTATTCGGGTTGTGCTTTCGGGCGAAATCGACGAGTACGGCGCAAAAATGGTGCGAGCGGGCATCGACGACGTGATTGAAAACACGCGCGATTTGCGTTCGATGATATTCGATATGAAGAACGTCACGTTCATTGACAGCACCGGACTCGGATTCGTACTGGGAAGATACAAGAAACTGAGAAACAGGCACGCAGAACTTTTGCTTGCCAACGTACCGCGCCAAGTGGACAAAGTTTTTTGCGCGAGCGGCGTGTATCGTTTCGTGCCGATTGTGGAATAAGGAGAATGTATGAATTATTTTGATATGAAATTGCTTGCGACAAGCAAGAACGAAGCATTTGCTCGCAACGCGGTGGCGTCGTTTGCAATCGAGTGTTCCCCCACTCTCGAAGAAATCAACGACATAAAAACCGCCGTCAGCGAAGCGGTGACGAACGTCGTCGTACACGCGTACGACCAAAAAGATACGGGCGTTATGCAAATCGAATGTAGCGTACCCGACGACAAAAAGTCGATTGAAATCGTCGTGCGCGATTTCGGAAAAGGCATAAAAGACGTCAAAGAAGCCGTCGAACCCTTCTTCACCACCGCCCAAGACGACGAGCGCAGCGGAATGGGTTTCACCATTATCAACACGTTTATGGACGAAATGGACGTTGCGTCGGTCGTTGGCGAAGGTACGGTCGTAAAAATGAAAAAGGTGATGAAAGGATGTTAGATCACCAAACCACGCTCGAACTTTTGAAAAAGGCTCAGGCAGGTGACGACGGCGCGAAAGAGAAACTTATAGAAGAAAATATACCGCTCATAAAATCCATCGTAAAACGCTTCAAAGGCAGGCTCGAATACGACGACCTTATGCAACTTGGCGCAATGGGTTTTGTCAAGGCTATGCAAAATTTCGACGTCGAGTACGGCGTTAGGTTTTCGACGTACGCAGTGCCTATGATAAGCGGCGAAATAAAGCGATTTTTGCGTGACGACGGCGCGATAAAGGTTTCCAGATGGACGAAAACTCTCGCGCAGAAAATCACGGCGTATATCGACGAAAAACTCAAAAACGGCGAGAGCGAACCAACCGTCGATCAACTTGCCAAAGCGTTCGACGTAGAGCCGCAGGAAATCGTATACGCAATGGACGCACAGCACTATTTGCTATCCTTGTCCGCAACGGTTGGCGACGACGACCTCGAACTCGGCGACAAAATCGCGACCGACGAATGCGAGGACGAAAACATCGACAAACTGCTTTTGAAAGATTTGATTGCAGACCTACCCCAACGCGAGAAAAAGGTGATAATTCTTCGCTATTTCCGCGATAAAACGCAAAGCGAGATTGCGCAAGAACTGGGCGTATCGCAAGTTCAGGTGAGCCGCATAGAAAACAAAGTTCTTCAAAAACTCAAAGACGGTATGATTGAATAAACGCTCGGCATTTGCCGAGCGTTTGCTTTTTGCAAGCGATTTTGTCTTTGTCTATTTAATTAAAGTGATATCGCAAATTCGTATTTTTAGATTTTATATTAAATTTATATATATTTCTAACATCTATATCTATATATGTATATCGTTGACATATCGAAAAATCGGACACATAATGTAGGCGAAAATCGAAATTTAAGAGGTTTTTATATGGTGTGGGTACTTTTGGCTCTCGGCGGCGCGGTATGCACGTCGATGACAACCATACTTGCAAAAATCGGAATCAAGGACGTAAACTCGAACTTTGCGACGGCGTACAGAACTCTCGTCGTAATCGTATGCGCCCTGATTATGTGCCTTGCAACCGGCGATATAAGTCAATTCGGCGCATTGAGCGGCAAAAACTGGCTGTTTTTGATTTTGTCGGGCTTTGCGACGGGCATATCGTGGCTATTCTATTTCGGCGCACTCAAAGAAGGCGACGTAAACAAAGTCGCGCCCATCGACAAGTCGAGTTTCGTGCTGTCGGCGATACTGTTTATGATATTCTTCTTTGACGACACCACGAACGGCGGCGACCCTTTGACCATCGGTATGCTCTGTCTGACGATGGTTTTGATGCTCGCAGGCACGTTTTTGATGCTTCCCAAACTTCCAAAACACACGAAAAAGAAGGCTTCGGAATCCGTTTCCGAACCGCTCGATACGCCGAACGTTCAACTTGACGAAAACACGGCAAAACCCGAAAACGAATCGAGCGAACAAGCCGAAAATCAATCGAAATCCGCCGAAGCCGCACTTTCCGCAGACGAGTTGAAAAAGAGCAAAAAATGGATTATTTACGCGGTTTTGAGCGCGGTATTCGCCGCCCTCGTATCGCTTTTTGCCAAACTCGGACTCAAAGACATACCGTCCGACGTCGGCACGTTTTACAGAACGATAGTCGTGTTCATATTCGCAACGTCAATCGTGCTTGTGAAAAAGGACTACAAAGGCGCAAAGCAAATCGCACCGAAATCGTGGGTATTCCTCACTCTTTCGGGCATTGCGACAGGCGGCGCGTGGCTTTGCGAATACTATTCTCTCAACTGGGCGGGCGCAAATCCCGTCGCAGTAAACTGCATAGGCAAACTGTCCATACTGCTTACGATGTTCTTCTCGTGGCTGATTATGAAAGAAAAATTCACCGTACGCTCGCTCATCGGACTCGGACTTTTGACTGCCGGCATAGGACTGATAATAGGATTCAGTTTGTAAAAACGTAGCAAACCGTAACACAAACAAATAAAAACAACATAAAAAACATCAAAAAATCGCGTAAAAAACGCGATTTTTTATATGTTTTTTCGCATAAATATTGCGATAGTTTACGCTAAAATTTCAACCAAAATCGCCTACTCTTTGACGTACGCGTCGCACTCGATAAAGTATTTGCGCTTCATTTTGGCATTGAGAACTTCGCACATAACGAGCATTAAAAGCGCGAAAACGAGCAGATATGCCGAATACAGTCCGATGTTTATCTTCTCAGCAATCAGACCGAAAAGCGGCGGCATTGCGGTGATTCCTATGTACGCAAACGCCATTTGCACGCCGATAACCGCTTGCGAGTTTTCTTTGCCGAAGTTGTCGGGCGTCGAGTGGATTATTGCGGGATAAATGGGCGCGCAACCGAGTCCTATGACGATAAGTCCGACAAGTGACGGTGCGGACGCGCTCGTCGGAATCGCAACGAGCAAAATTCCGATAAGTATAATAGTCGTACCGAAGCGTATAAGTCGTTTGTCGCCGAGTTTTTCGGCAAAAAATCCGCTTATGCCTCGTCCGAGCGTGATTCCGATATAGAAAAACGACGCGAATTTTGCCGCTACGGTCGCGTCTATACCCTTGTAATTGACAAGATAACTCGTTGCCCAAAGTCCTGCCGTCTGTTCCATTGCGCAATATGCGAAAAAGGCGACGAAAACGAGGAAAATACCCTTGATTTTGAACACCGAAGCGGTTGAAACTTTCTTTTGCTCTGCTTGCTCGATTGCGCCGTTTCCCGATATTCTATTGAGGTTATTTTCAAAATTCGAGGATTTTTTCGCACACTTTTTCCAAACGGGCAAAGTAAAAAACAGTATTGCCGAAAGCGATATTTGAATATAGAATACGATGCGGAATCCGCTTCCCCATCCGAGACCGCCCGTAAGCGCAAAACTCATAATATACGGACTTATCGACGCACCTACGCCCCACATACAATGAAGCCAACTCAAATGCCTTGCGGGATAATTGAGTGCGACGTAATTGTTGAGCGCGGCGTCCACCGCCCCTGCGCCGAGTCCGTACGGAATTGCGAACACGCAAAGCATCCAAAACGCCTTTGCAAACGAAAAGCCGATAAGTCCGAGCGCGGTGAGCGCAACGCTTATCGCAGTCACAAGTCCCGTGCCGAGTTTGTTGGTGAGCGCGTTTGAGAAAAAACTCGCAACAATCGTGCCTACGGATATGATTATGGTGATTACGCCTGCCGACGACATCGAAACGCCCAAATCGACGTGCATAATCGGCCACGCCGAACCTATAAGCGAGTCGGGAAGTCCTAAACTTATGAATGACAGATAGATTATTGCAAGAAGAAGCGAGTACATAGTTAAGTTTGCTTATTTCGTTGTTTTATCTCGCGGATATTGCGTTTTTGCGGTGATTTGCTTGATTTTTATGCAAATATTACCGCTTTTTTCTTTTGAATTTATTTTGCAACCGTTTATTGCGGATTAGTTTTTCAATGCCGGTCTGCGCATAGCGACATGAGTTATGCCCTTCCATTTGACGATTTCGCACACCTCGAATCCGAGTTTTTTGTAGATTGCAACGTCGTTTTCGTCCTGCGTTTCGAGATATATAGGCATATCGCCGCAAAACTCTTTGAGCATACCTTTGAGTTTGCCTTGACCCCTAAACTCTTTTCTAACGCCGATGTTCTTTATGTAGCAATCGGTTTGCGGATTGTAATACTTGCTTGCCACCTCGTCCGCCATATCAACGTACTCTTTTGCGATTTTTGCTTGCTCGAATCCGACGTTCAAAAAGAACGCAATGTCGAAAAAGGGATTCTTGAAAGCGGATTTCAGTTCGATTTCCTCGTCGCTCGGCGCTTTTATAGAACACAAAGCGCAAAAATCACCGTCTTTGTAGGTGAAATTTTGAGCGCAATACACTTCCGCTCTAAAAAGATAGTACATTCTGTTCAGTCTGTTTTTTCTGCCGAAAAGAGTGTTGTACGCCTCGTAGTCCTTGAAAATTTCTGTAAAGACTTTCGCCGCTTTTTTGATTTCGTTTTTCTTGATTTTTTCCATACCGACATCATATCACGTTTGCAAAAACTTTTCAATCGAAAATCCCCTATTGCGAGCGTGCGCATATACGCGCATTATATTGACATTTTACGCATAGTTTGCTAAAATTTTGTTATATAAAAACAAAAGTCGAGAGGATTAAATTCTATGGCAAATTATTTCAGCGAACGCGACAAAAACATCACCAACCGACTTCGCGCATTGCGAGATCAACTGCCCGAGTGTTGCGAGGAATTTTTCGTGGGAATCGAGCCGCAAACGACCACTCTTACAAGGTTGAATTACGCCTACGATTTGCGCATATTTTTCGACTATTTGATAAAAAACGTACGCGCATTCCGCGACTATAAGGACGTTTACGACTTCACCGCCGAGGATTTGAACAAAATCACGCTCGGCAACCTCGAAGCGTATATGGAATATCTGTCCTACTATTCCTTTGACGGCAAGGAAAAAACCAACGCGGAAAAAGGAAAAGCGCGCAAAATTTCGACCGTACGCACGTTTTTCAAGTATATGTACAATCACGACAGAATTAATCAGAACGTGTCGGCAAAACTCACTATGCCCAAAAATCACGACAAGGATATTATTAGGCTCGAAAAAAAGGAAGTCGAACGCATTCTCGACGCGGCGGAAACAGGCGCGGGAATGAGCGAACATCAGCGCAAAGTGCAACGCAACACGCACGCGCGCGATTTTGCAATCGTTTCTCTTCTTTTGGGCACGGGTATTCGTGTCAGCGAATGCGTGGGACTCAACCTTTCGGACATAGATTTTGAAACGAACGCGTTCACCGTCACGAGAAAAGGCGGCAATCAAGCCATTTTGTACTTCGGCGACGAGGTTGCCGACGCACTAAAAACCTACATCGACACCGAGCGCAAATCCCTCGTGGAAAGATGTGAAAAATTGAATCCCGGCGACACGGACGCGGTGTTTTTGTCCTTGCAGGTTTCAAGGCTTTCGGTCAGAGCCGTGCAAAATATCGTCAAAAAGTACGCTCAAACCGCCGCGCCGCTCAAAAAAATATCCCCTCACAAGTTGCGCAGTACGTTCGGCACAAACCTTTATAGAGCGACGGGCGACATATATCTCGTTGCCGACGTGCTCGGTCACCGCGACGTAAACACCACAAAAAAGCACTACGCCGCCATCGAGGAAGACCACAGAAAACTCGCCGCGCAGGTCGTCAAACTGCGCCCCGACAAAAACGATTGACAAAATCGGCGCAAAATCATTGCAAATACCGTCATTTACTATTATATAATATTGACTATTTTATAATAGTTTGCTAAAATTATACTATCAATTCTCGGAGCGATATATGGATATATCTTCTGTCAACAGCGACCTTATCCGCGGCAACGTGACGACAATCATTCTCGGTTGTCTGCTCAGCAACGATAAGTACGGCTACGAAATTCTCAAAGAAATCGAGGACAAAAGCAATTCGCAGTACGTTTTGAAGCAAGCCACCCTCTACAATCAACTCAAAAGACTTGAAAAACAAGGGCTTGTTTCCTCGTACGACGGCGACCCCGACGATACGGGCGGTGGAAAACGTCGCTATTACACCCTCACAAAAGAAGGCAGAGCCTATCTCACCAAAGAAAAGAGCGAATACGAGTATTCTCGCACCATTCTCGACAAACTCGTTTCGAGCGACGAGTACGACTTCACCGTTCCCGTTCCCTTCGAGGCAAGCGACCTTCGTCCCTATTCAAAACGCGACGCGGAAGAAAAACCCAAAGTCGTGTATAAGGACAAAATCGTCGAGAAAAAGGTGTTTTTCGACCGCTACGGAAACGAAGTGAGCGAAGAGGACGCCGCTTCCCTACGCGAAAAAGCCGAGCAAGAAGACGAACAAGCACGCCTTAAAGACGAGCAACTCAAACAACAAGAGGAAGAAACTCAAAAGGTCAGCGAACAACTTCGTTTGAGCGAGGAAGAAGCGAAAAAGGCTAACGAACAACTCAAACTTTCCGAAGAAGAAGCGCGTCAAAAAGAGGAACAACTCAGACTTCACGCCGATGAAGCGCGCCAACGCGACGAGCAACTTCGCAAAACCGAAGAACAACTCAAAAAGAGCGAAGAGGACCGCGAACTCGTAAAATCCATGCTTCGCCGTATGGAAGAAGAAAAGTTGCGCGCCGAAGAAGAAAAACGTCTTGCAGAGGAAGAAGAAAGACGTCGCGCCGAAGAAGAAGCCGAGCGTAAACGTCAAGAACAAGCAAAACCCTCTCAAACTCTCGAAGAAATGTTCGCCAAACTCGACGCCGAGAGCGAATACAAAAAGCAAGAGGAAATGCGCGCTTACGAGTTTAACTCGCACGCCGCACCGCAAGAACATACATACATCAACGGCTATACGAATCAAGTCGAGCAAACTCAACGCTCGCAAACGTCGCTGAAAGACATATTCAAGCAACTCGACGAGCGCGAGGCGCAAATCGACGACAAACTCGCAAAAGAGCAAGAGCAGCAGATAGCGCAACAAGAAGCGGAATCCGCACAGGCGCAGGCACAGCAAGCGCAACAAGAGCAACAAACCGTTCAAGCCTATGCGCAAACGCCCGCACAAGAGCAATTCTACCCTGCCGAACTCGAAAGCAAAAATCAAGTCGATTCGAAAGGTCACTTCGTCACCTCTGCCGTCGTATCGAGACAAGAAGGCGGATTCGACTACGAAAAAGACGACGTGAATTATCGCGATTTCTTCGTTTCGTTGCAAGACAATAAGTCGGACGTACAAACTCAACAAGAAAAGCCGCAACAAACCAACGACTATTCGGACAGCGACATAAAGACGAGATTGTACGCAAAAGGCTTCAAGATTCGCCCATACGACAGAGGCAATACGTCCGAGTACTACACGTTCAACTTCATTCAGTCCAACAGACTCAACCGCGACACTTTCCTTATCATACTTGCGTTTTTCGTCGCAGAAGTCGCGATTATGTGGGCTTCGCTTGCAACGAGAGTCAGTTACGCCTACTTCCTTCCCATACTTTTGGTTGGTAGCGCACTCTGCCTCGTGCCGACCGTCATCTATCTTTTGAACCCGACAAGGCGAACGCGAGCAAACTTCAACTTCAAACTGTCGATGCTCAATCGCGGTATGTTGTTTATCGAACTGACCGTCGTTTGTATTCTCATCGGATTCTTCGGACTCGGTGCAAACGTCAACGACATCGACCTTATTCTCGAATCAATCGTGCTTCCTATGATTCTGCTCACCAACCTGCCTTTGAGTTCGCTCATTTACTGGTTGCTGTATAGAACGAGGAAGTATCATACGGCGTAAGAGCAAAAATCATCGCCGAGGCAACGGCAACACGCAAAATTTGCGTATTGCCGAGAGCCTCGCTTGATTTATTGCTCTGCTACCGCGCAGAGAATCTTTGCTATCAAAATAGGACGGACAAGAACTCAAACCGCAATTTCGCAAGATTATCTGCTTGCTGGCGTGCCTAACGGCACGTTTTTTTGTTCATCGCCGAGGCATCGGCAACACGCAAAATTTGCGTATTGCCGAGAGCCTCGCTTGATTTATTGCTCTACTACCGCGCAACCGTTCTTCACTCTCAAAACATACAAGGGCAAGTTCCTTGCCGCAATTCCGTGCGAACGCTTGCTTGGTGACGTGCCTATCGGCACGTTTTTCATTTACCGTCACTAAGGCTGTGACAACACGCATTTATAATGTGTATTGTCAATAGCCTTGTTAGGTTTTTGCTCTGCTACCGCGCAGAGAATCTTTGCTATCAAAATAGGACGGACAAGAACTCAAACCGCAATTTCGCAAGATTATCTGCTTGCTGGCGTGCCTAACGGCACGTTTTTTTGTTCATCGCCGAGGCATCGGCAACACGCAAAATTTGCGTATTGCCGAGAGCCTCGCTTGATTTATTGCTCTACTACCGCGCAACCGTTCTTCACTCTCAAAACATACAAGGGCAAGTTCCTTGCCGCAATTCCGTGCGAACGCTTGCTTGGTGACGTGCCTATCGGCACGTTTTTCATTTACCGTTACTAAGGCTGTGACATATAATGTGTATTGTCAATAACCTTGTTAGGTTTTTGCTCTGCTACCGCGCACATTGCTCAAACGGCGTTGCGGTGATGTCAATCGCCCACATCGTTATTCAAATTACAAGCGTGCGAATCACCTAAATAGGAACAAATCCATTTGGCGATTGAACAAAACACCGCACTTGTTCTCGCAATTACTAACCGCGCAATCCCTCTCTGCTCTCAAATTTAGAAGGATAAAAACTCATACCACAATTCCGCGAGAGTGCTTGCTTGGTGACGTGCCTAACGGCACGTTTTTTATTTTATAATGATAAAAGCAAGCGCAAAGAACATCGTTCCGCCGCGATTGCGTTGCGTGTTCGTGTCGCGGAAAAACTGCAAAGAAAAAGAAGTCCTATAAATAGGACTTCTTCTCTTGGCAGG